>WQYA01000005.1 GCA_009781495.1 Cystobacterineae bacterium | reverse complement strand
TGACGCACAAAGAGAGGAAAGAAAGCGGGCCCGCCAGGGCCTAAGAGAAACATTCAAAGTGAGAAAAAAACAACGCTCGAAGAAAGGAGACCG
Source organism: Cystobacterineae bacterium (assembly GCA_009781495.1). GTDB lineage: Bacteria > Myxococcota > Myxococcia > Myxococcales > Myxococcaceae > WRKR01. Next base: position 86,984 of record WQYA01000005.1, on the reverse strand, counting down.
CCGGGCCGCAGGCCCAGCACCAATAACCCCCGCCGGGAGGGCAACAAAACCGTTTTAGAAACAGCCGGGCCGGCAGGCCCAGCAATACCCCCCCCCTTTAATAAGCCGCCCCGCCAGGGGCTAATAAAAACACTCAATGGGAGACAACTACCCCCGCCCGGGAGGGCAAAAATAACCCCCCCCTTCATTCTAAGGTTATTTTCCGAATACGATCGTTATCGATATCCGCCACATAGAGGTTGCCTTCTGAATCGATGGTGATTCCGCGAGGTCTGTTAAACCGTGCAATCGTCCCTATGCCGTTTTGAGTCCCTCCACCCTCCCCACACGCGCCACCTGAACCCGCAAGCGTGACGACGAGTCCCTCGGATGTTAGCATACGGATGCGATGGTTTTCGCCATCCGCCACATAGAGGTTGCCCGTCCTATTGTCTTTTAGAATGCCATTGGGTTGACAAAACTGTGCAAACTCTCCCGGGCCGTCAAGAAAACCTTTCGCGCCGCTGCCGGCAAGCGTGGTGACTTCTCCCTCCGGTGAAATTCGCCGAATGCGCTGGTTTCCAGTATCCGCCACATAGAGGTTGCCCAAGGTGTCGATGGTGAGGCTCTCAGGGGAGCTCAACTGTGCAACGGTTCCTTTGTTGTCGGCAAAGCCTGCTGTGTCCATGCCGCAGCTGCCCGCAAGGGTGGTGACCGGTCTTAACGCTCTCCATTCAATCTTTCGAATGCAGTGGTTGCCGGTATCCGCCACATAGAGGTTGCCTGCTGCGTCTAGGGCGATGCCCTGAGGCTCACGAAAATATGCGGCCGTTCCATTGTTGTTGTCGTTAGAGCCCGGCGTTGTGCAACTGCCCGCAACGGTGCCCGTCTCTCCCAAGCCAATGTCAATCCAACGGATGCAGTGGTTTCCACTATCCGCCACATAGAGCGCACCTGTTGCATCTATCGCAACGTCGGCAGGAGTATGAAACCGCATATTCATTCTTGTGCCGGCGGCAAATTCTCCCACGAAGCCGCCATTGCTGTCCGTTTGTGGGTTGCCGGCAAACCTGCTGACCATTCGATCCGGCAAAGTCACTTTGCGGATGCGGTGGTTATAGGCATCCGCCACATAGAGGTTGCCTTCCGCGTCCACGGCGATGCCCCAAGGATCATCAAACAGTGCTTCATCTCCCGGGCCATCGGCATAGCCATATTCTCCGTTATAGCCACCAGCAACGGTGCTGACGGTGGCCGTCGGCACATAGGTGAAGGGGGTTGGGGAGGTGGCGGTTTTGTCGCCCACAGTCACTTGGACAAGGCCTGTACAAAGCATGTTTTTGGGCACCTGCACGGTCAACTTCTCGGCCTCAGCCGCCACAACCACAGCCGGGACACCGTTCAGCGTCACGACATTGTCTTGTATGTCCGCGCCGAAATGGCTGCCCTCAATGCTGAGCTCTTCGTCAAACCTCGCCGCCAGAGGGCTAAAACTGCGGAGGGTGGGTCCGTCAATAACAGGCTCTTCAATGACAGGTTCGGAAGTAACAGGCTCAGATGGGACAAGCTCTGACGGCACTTCCTCATAAGCGCATACGCCATTGTCGCCCTCTTTCGCCCCCTCTTTGCCAACACAGACAGCGCCTCCATAACAGCCGGCATCGCTGCCCACTTTGCATGTGCCAGGTATGTGGCAGGCAGCCACCCAAAGCGCCAAGGCAAGGACTTGGCTAAGTTTTTGTGCTCTCATCAACATTCCCTCGAAAGCTCTTTCACCTATCGCCATAAAACCACTTCTGCCCTAAGGTCCCCCCCTCCTAGGGGTTAAAACTTTATAGCATTATTCTGAGTCACCCTACACGTTTTCCCATTCAGCCGCACATGCCTTTTTATGTATAAAAACGCTACCTAAAGCTTAGAGCTACCCTGAGGTTTAGCCCCAGTTTCCCATAAACCTATGCAAATACAAACCGAGGGGGCTAGCGCAGGGACTCTTCTCCTGATGGAGCAGACAATAGAATAGAAAGGATTATAAAGTCGATAGACGGCTTGGGTATGTCTCTCATCCGCGCTCCAGCTTTTCGCCGTCAAAGAAGCATGGCCTCCTCCTCAGGCTTGAAAAATGTCCATCAACAAATGCCGCTCGACAAACGGCCCCATCTTTCGCCTACCCAAGAATACCTCATTTTCTATTGTCTGTTTTTGGCTCACAAAGTTGCTGAGATTCTATAAAAAAGTTTTATTTTTATAGAGTCGGAGGGGTGTGTTGGGGCGGATTTTAGGGCTCTAGCACCCTCTGAAATGTCGGGTTTTGCAAAGCGTGGAAGGAGGCTGGGAAGTGTGCAGCGGCATCTGCTCTTCCACGAAATGATGCACGAGTTTGGCGAGCACGAGAGCAGATTCCACGGGCCATCGAAGTTGACCCGATAGCGGCATGCGCTGAGACTTGCTGGCCCACCCCGTCCACAACAACCCAGTGCAGTTGCGCAACCTGTCTCGAAACGAACGTCTGCGACGCACGGTGCAGTTCATTCCGGCCCTGCAATCGTTCCGGTGCCCGTGCCTGTTCAAGCCGACCTTCTCCTCTACGTGCAGCTCCTGCCTCGTTGATTGCCCGAGCGGGTTTGTCTGCGCAGGCAAGCTCAGCACGTCATCCTATGCAAGTCCGGCATAGGCAAAAGTTCCCGGCTGTGCTGGGTTATCCATCAGCAAAATCGTATCTCCCTTGCGGGGAATTTGAAGTTTCGAAACCAAAATCTGCATTTGGACGGAACTGCCATCGGGGAGCGTTGCGGTGAGGATGACCACTGGATCATGATTCACCATCTGGCCGGTATCCACAACGGAGAGCACGGTTGCACGGGTGGTTGGGACTCCGGCAGCAACAGCGCTTGCCGCCGCCTGGGAGGCGCGCGCTGCATCCAGTCCGCCTTGCAGACGTTGTGCATTCTCGGTGCCCATGAATGCACGGGCCAACTTTCCAACGAGCCCTCGGCCTTCTGCAATATCCTCAGCTTGGCGCATCGCCTCTTCTTTGCTAGGTCGTTTTCCAAAAAATCCCACTGTCGTTTCTCCTTTCGTTTATGCAAGTCCTGAAGCCAAGTCGTATCTTTGCACACCCTCCATGGAATTGAGTTAGTTTTTTACGGAGGTGTTAAGGAAAGTTTTACAGCTTTAGACTACTGGGAAACGCTCGCATGCTGGAAACCAGGGCCTGTCCCTAAACTGACACGTTTCAACCCCTATGGTTGCTCCTATGCGCAAAAAAGTGCATCATATTCCTAACAATGCAACCTCAAAAATGGTTGGTTTTTTTGTTGGCATCTGGAAAACAGATTAGGAAAATATTTTTTAGAATGACATCTTAAGTCATCCATTCTGCAGCACCCGACTAAAAATGTATTCTCAGCGCAGCTCTTGCTCCAACGACAATGCTGTTTTTCTTGTTAATGCTATATTCTGCTGTTTTGAAAAAAAGCTTTTGAAGCGCAGCCTCACCATAGGTATACAGATGGCCCCACCACAATGCTGAAATATGCATTTAATTTATATCCAAAAAGTGGGACCTGTTGGCCAAGCACTTCCAAGCAGCCCGCCCTCCGCTAGGGGGAGTTGGTCAATGCTTGGGCGCACATCTCCACGAATTCGCGTGGATACATGGATTTTTGCATGGTTTCTTCAATGGACAAGCCGGAGCGCAGAAAGCGCTTCACCACCACCGTCATGCTCTCGCCTACCTCAATAATATGTCCATCCGGATCATAGAAACGGATAGACCGTTGCCCCCAAACGTATTCTTTGAGCGGGGTTAGCTGTTTAATTTCAGGAAATTTCTGGAAGTGCGCCATGAAGGCATCCATGTCATCATCTTCAAAGCCAAGCTGGCAAACGTTGTTGCCATAGCCATGCGAAACGGGCTTGTTGTCAAGAAATTCCTTCCATTGCCCTTCTGTCAAAAGACAAAAACCTCCCTCGAAAACAACGTATGCGCCTAAATCCAATACCACCGTTCTGAAAAGCACGTTCTGATAAAAACGGCGTGACGCATCCATATCCTTTACAACCAACAATGTTCCTTCAAGTTTCATAAAAACATCTCCCATGATGGTTTTGGCAAGCTGTATCCTGTCTGAGCGGCAAGCTCCGTCACGAACAATCTGCCGGCAGATTCAAGGGTTGAATCCTCCGTTCGTTCAAGGAGATGCGCGCATGGCTCACGCTATTTTCGCAGCAGAGGTGAAAAGACAATTTCAATTTCGCCGCGCATGCTTTCCGTGTTGTCGTTGGTTTGCGCGGGCTGCAGCAGATCCACTTTCACCTTTGTGAAACTTGCTTGAACTCCGGTCCCGCCCAAATCCAACATAAAACCCTGCCGTGTGGAGAGCATGTTGCGCAGCTGCGTGGTTGTCGCCAGCTCCGGCACAACAGTTTTGGAGGTGACTTTCAAGTTTTTGCTCTCCAGCTCAATCCGGAATGGGAGTTTGACTCTGAGGCTTTCAATTTGCAAAATCGCTTCGTTTTTTCCGAGCTCCGTGCCTGCTTGGGCCGAAGCCAGGCCGATGTAGTCGACAGCTGTCTGCACCTCATTTTGGATGGAGAGGATCATCTCTGTCAAATAGTTGACGCTAGCCATTGCATTCGCTCCTGATGACTGAGAATTTTATTTCCATCTCGCCGGACATGCCAACCCGCATCCTAAACCCCTCGGGACCGGACAAGCTGGGGGGGCGGACCAGCATTTGTTTTGTTCCATAGCTGTTTTTCACAGCGCTTTCGTCCATCCGAAAGTTGGCCTTGGTCAGAATTCTCCCGGAGTCAACTCGAATCTCCGGCAGTCCCTGCGCAACAAGCATTCTCAGCTTCTCCAGTGTCTCCACAGCAAGCTGGGAGACGACGGCGTCTGCAACCCGCTGCGCGCCAACAGCCGTAATGGTGTAGAAGGGAATTTTTCGGAACTCCGTGAGTTGGCTTCGGCTTGGGCTGCTCTCATAGTCACCCTCTCCAAATGAAATGCCGCAGAGTTTTAGAATAGGCGGTTCTTCTGCCGTGCCTGAAGTTGGCGGGACATAGGGCCGGCCGACATCGACAGGACTTGCGCCATCCTCTGTTTTCCCAAAACGCTTGAAAAGCTCCTCGCGGGCCATTTCAGACGTAATACAGGCCGCAGCAAACGCCTCTGGTGAGAGCGCACTTTCCCGCATGAATTCGGCGTTACGCTCACGCTGGGCGATCAGCGCTTGCATCAACCCCTCAAACGTCTGTGTCAGCATCGCTGTGGTAAAACTCGTAACAGCAGTCTCGCCATCCGTCCCCGGCATGTGCTCTGTCCTCCATCTGACACCCTAATAACACAAGAAGCCGGCAAGACGCCGGCTTCCTGCGTCATGCAAGGCTAAATTTTTTCCAGCGGCATATAATCGGTCTTGAAATGGATGATGACGCTGCCGGTGATGTTGACTTCCGAAGATGAATATGAGGTCGACGAGCTGCTGGACGTGGTGACTTTGAGCTCCGTTTTACGTCCAGTTTCCATGGTTCTTCCAAATATTCCGAACAAGCCGGGAATGGACCTTTTGCTTGTGCTTTCTTGCTGATAACTGCTCTCGTACTCGCTGGAATAGGAATACCCATAGGTTTTAAAGTTGAGTTTTGTTTCAATGGTGCCCTTCTCGACAACCAACCGCAACAGTCCCATTTTCATCATTTTCTCAAGCATGTCATATTTGTTGGCCGCGAGACGTTTCGTTGCGGCCGCGAAAACGGCTGCGAATGCGCTTTGGTATGTAGCATTGGCGTTTTTAATGACAGCGTCTTCTTGAACACCCTCCCCAACGATCAGCGCGTTATTGATTTTAGTTATATTAGCTTCGCCGATTGGCTCATTGTTTTTCTCATTCAGCAGTGAGCCGTCCTTGCCGTCCGGCAAGAGCTTGCATAAGAAGGCGAGCACTTCTTCACCTGAAATATCGTCCACGGTGTCGTTGATGAAAGCACTCAGGCTCTTGGAGACACTCGACAAAAGCTCCGAATAGGCAGCAATCTGCCGAAGGTTCGCTGAAATCAGCGCATCGAACACATCGGTGACAAGCTTGCAGGTGAACTCCGGAAACCCTATTTCGGACAGCATGGTCGACACGAGGACTGCTTGTAAGTCTCCATCTTGTTCGTTTGCCATGGTTTTTTCCCCTTTTGGTTGGTTGTTTTTAGTTTATTGCATTGTGCGAATATTTTGTCAATAGCATACACGAAAAAAGCAATATACATACATATGTTTACTTCTAATTCCAGAATGTATTTGAATAAGAAAGATTGGCAAACCGCAATAAACACCTTCCGCACTGTTGGCCTTCATGCTGTGTACATCTGCTGCGGTTATCATTTAAAACCGCCCTAGGGGGCATCCCTCATACTCTGGAAGCCAGAGGGTGGAAGAGCAAATGAGGGACGCCCCCTAGGCCTAACGCATGCTCAGCCTAGGGGGTGGGGTTGTTATTTGCAGCAAACACCCCCCTTTGCTTTTTTAGAACCATCTGGAATTCTATAAAATAGAGGTGTAGCATAGAGTCATCCAAAAGGGCATATAGGCCGGCCATGTATGCCAAGGGGGCAGAAGTAAAAAGTCGAGGAGACGTGTATGCATACAACAAAAAGCAGCACAAAGTTTTCATGCAGGGCGGCACTGGGGGCAAAAACCCTGCAAGCGGCGAAGTATTTTATGAGGCGCGGTTTAGGGGTGGTGGGACTGTTAGGACTCTTAGGGCTATCGGCATGTGACATGAACATCACCCTCCCCGACACTCCTGAGGCGCCTGGCGCCGCCGAGACACCCAATACCCCTGAGACACCTGCCGCCTGTATACTGAACAGCGACTGCCCGAAGGGAAGTTTTTGTCGAACGCAGCTAGGCGAGGAAGCTTTGTGCCTGTTGGGCTCGGTGGACAAGCACGGCAACCCTGTGGCCACGGTTATCAGCTGGAAAGTCACCCAAGACGGCCTGAAAAAGCTGGCGGTGGAGTGGGAGGGCTTGGACAGCAAGGAGGAGAAGTTTTTAGCTGAGGAGGAGAGGGTGGGGGCGCCGGAGTGGCTTAACGGCAATGGGTTTAACCTGGAGGCAGAAGTGCTAGGGCCTGGGGCTGGGGAAGGTTTTGAGGCATGGGCGGTGAGGCTGGAAGATGGGAATAGGGTAGAGGGCAGCTGTACAGTGGAGGCCTTGTCAGCGGAGAGGGCCAAGTGGACATGCCACATGGAGCAAGGCTACATAGGGCGGTATATGAGGTATGGCTACCTAGAGCACAGAATATTGGAAGGCCCCTTTGAGGTTTATGTGCAAGCTGGAGAAAACCCTCAAACAGCGGGGGCGAGGGAGGCGGCGAGGAAACGCAGCTACCAGGCGGATGTCCTGCCTCCTATGGACTTTCAAATCGTCAAAAGAGGCCGTGTTGCCCTGGGGGAGACATTCAGCCTATGCCCGGATGAGGCCACAGACAGCGGCAGCGGCCTAAAGTCTGCGGAGCTATCCCTGGCATCCATAGGTGGGGTAGAAAATTTCCAAAGGGAAAACGTTAGCCTATCCCAGACAAACCTCACCCCCTATGGCCCATGTACGGACATTTATTTGCCTTTGGACTTGGAGTTTAGCTATTCGGAAACCACCATTAGAATCATGGTAGGCTACTGGCTTATTGATAATGTAGGCAACACTTTCGCTCCCGGCGCAGGCCGTGACTTTAGATCTGTAGAATACCCTGTGGAGAACGCGCAGGGGGATTAGCCCGCTTAAAAGTTAACTTCAACTTCCATAAAACAGGGAGCTTATCGCTCTAGGGCTAAGGGGGTTTATGCCAGTAGACCCCCCCCTTGCCCCCGTCCAATGGAATTTGGAAGCCCTCCTCCCCTGGACGGCTGTATCAACTTCAACTGTAAAACCCTTCTTGACACCTTCGCAAAAGAGAGGCTTAATCCCCCTCGGCTGCGCAAAAAACGCGGCTGGGCCTGGAAACCCGCATGACACAATGATGAAAGGGGGGATCCATAACAGTCTAGGCGGGGCCTGCTTATCCAGGCAGGGTTTTCCCAAATATTAAACACTTAGCGAAGGGTAATATGACTCAACAACCAGATGAACAGCTAGACATACAAATGCCTACCCTGTTGGAACAGACAGCCCAGGAGCTTTCTCAAAGTGTCAGCGAGCTTGTGGTCTATTTGGAAAGTGGCAAACTGGACAGCTACAAAAAACCGGACCCTATGCAACTGTTGATGAAAATAACGCTGGCAGAGCATAGTTTTTGGCGGGTGGTCATCGACAAGATTGTGAATTCGCAGGACGCTTCCAGTGAGGGCGCCTCCGATTTTGCCAAGGCCATTCAGTATTTTTTGGCAAAGAAACCCTCAGCCTAAAAGTGGGGGATATGCCTGGGTTAGGCACATGTTCATCTCTGATTTTCAAGACATTGTCCGTCATGACAATAGCCATCAGCGTGTTTTTTCCACCTGCTGCCGGAGCTGCACCCCCAATTGAGGGAGAGTAACCCCCAAAGCTCGGTATTCTCAGCCTCCCCCGAAACTTTCCAAGCTTGGGCGCAGCATTGGAGAGCCGCATTTGTTTGGAGAAATTTCAGTTATCCCAACCTCTTTCATCAGCACCTCAACCAAAACATGGATAAATCAGCGCGTTCCTATAGAGGAATGGGTACACCGAACATAAGTGAACGTCCAATCTATGGGCTTCATTAACTTTTTCAGCATCTGCTTCCTGGAGGCAATGTATCCCAGTATGTTTATAGAGAAAGAGGAAAGTTTGTAGGAAAAGCCGCTGAAGCAAGAAAAGAAACTGGGGGACTTTCTGTGGAGAAAAAAGATTGTTTCATTAGCTATACGACAAGGACGGAAGCGGACAAACGGTGGGCCATATGGCTTGAGTGGTTCTTGCGGGAGAAGCTTGGACAATCCACCCTTATGCAGCATTATGACTCGCCTCCCGGCGGCAATTTCAAAATATTCATGGATGAGGCTTTGCAGCAGGCAAATACCGTGGTGTGCATTTTGTCGCATACCTATATGCAGTCCCTGAATTGTAAGGAAGAATTTAGCAATGCCAAGGATTTGAGGCTTATCAAAGTGGATGATTGTACGCCGGTGGGACTCTTGGCATCCCGCGTCTATATAAACGTGTGCGGGCTGGATGAAGACGCGGCTATGAAAAAACTCACCGCCGAGTGGAATTTGCCGCCGCGTCCTAAGGAAAATCCAGGGTTTCCCGCCGCCGTTTCCACTTCCACAAAGAGCCCAGAGAAACCTGATTTCCCATTTGAGCAAGAACCCTCAACAAAGACAGAAAGCGAGCATGTCCCTCAGCAGGTGAAACCTAAAAAGTCGACGGAAGAAATTAACGTTAAATTTTTGGGGGCATTCCTATTGTTGTTGTGGGTTAGCATGGCTGTTGTAGCTTTCTGTTTCCCAACGCTAAACCCAAGCGATCAGATCTTCGACGCCATCGCATGGCTTCTAAGTGTTTCTGCCGCATTTCTTGGGCTGTTGATGAGCAAGAAGACTTCTCCTGCGCTACGAAGTGTTGGGAAGACCCTTTTCTTTGTTCTCATCTTTTTGTCGGCTCTTTTTTGCTATATTCCGGAAAGGTTATGGGCACCACATTGGCAAGTCATCGCCATGTCGCCGAGTGAGGTTTGGTCAGACGGAAAGGCCTATTCGGCATACGCGAATGGCGAATTTGACTTGTCGCTCTCGCGTTCCATTCGCCTGACTTTTGACTCAAGCCAAGCCGGGACAAAATTTCGATTGCGCCTTGCACCTTCAAGTGCAGATTTAAATGAGCCCAGCGGCGTCAGATGGGAGATGGTGAGCATTCCTTCGAATGGCATTGTCACATTGCCCTTGAAGCCAGAGGACTTTCGTTTAAAGCGCGAAGACATGCGTCAACTGATTCAAATTGCCGTTCTTTCGGGGGACAATGCATGGAATCGCCCCACGATGCAAGGCGCAGACAAGCAAGCTGTTTTTTTTAAAATTGAGAAATTGACGAACAAATAAAAGGCTATTTCTGGCTGGCTTTTATTGCACAGCAAAAGGACTCAACCCCTCACGGGCGCTAAAAGCAAAGGCAGCACATGCAAACAGATGGCACCCAGGTACCGGGCCATGGCATAGGTAGAGGCTGGCGATAGGTTTGACGTCGGCCACTTTCGGGAAACCAACCTTCCACCCATTGCTTGAGAGACGCCATAGGCAGAAGGCAGTATGGCCGGGGTTGAATTGCATGCCACCCAAAGGAGAGCTTGGCCATGGACACCCATGGCGAGCTTTCCACTCTCCTATTCTGGAGGCAGTTTTTTTCACTCTTTTGGGTTGGGAAGGTGGTTGGGAAGAAAAAAGAGCTTGGAGGTTATTGCCTCTAAGCCCCTAAGCCCTTAAATTTATTAGTGACCCCGGCAGGAATTGAACCTGCGACCTACGGTTTAGGAAACCGTCGCTCTATCCAACTGAGCTACGGGGCCTGTTTCCCAAGTGAGCTGTGGGGCGCTCGCCGTTGGCCGCACAGCCGAAAATGGGCGCACCAGGGCTTGAACCTGGGACCCCTGCCGTGTGAAGGCAGTGCTCTACCGCTGAGCTATGCGCCCGAATGCAGGCGCAGGTTGTGCCATTCAATGCCCAGGCTGTCAATGCTTTTGCAAAAGAATCTCATGGGCGAGGGGGGGCAGAAGCGCTAAGCACCCTCCATGAATGTCGTCTTCTTCGTCCTCATTCTCAGCTCCGTCCTGGTCGCGGCCTTCAATGGCCAAATGCCTGCGGTGACAAAAGCCAGCATCGACTCCGCCAAAACAGCCGTGGAGTTGGCCCTCGCGTTGGCAGGGCAAATGACTTTATGGCTGGGGTTTATGGGGGTATTACGCGAGTCAGGGGTATTGGCCAGCCTGGTACGTGGCTTAACCCCCCTCACCCGACGCCTCTTCCCCGAAATCCCCGCTGAACACCCTGCCCTCTCCGCCATGGTTATGAATTTTGCGACCAACATTTTGGGCCTGGGCAATGCGGCCACACCCTTTGGCCTCAAGGCCATGCATGAGTTGAACCAACTCAACAAACACAAAGGCATCGCCACCAACTCCATGGTGCTCTTCCTTGTTATTAATACCTCGGGGCTCGCCCTGTTGCCGCTGGGGGTTGTCGCTATACGCGCCTCGTTGGGCTCTGCAGATCCAGGGGGGATTATTCTCCCCTCCCTTATGGGTACCTTCTTCGCTACCCTTATCGCCGTCCTCCTGTGTAAATTCATTGAGCGCCTCCCCCTGTTTTCGGAGAAAAAACTTCCCCCAAACCCCACCCCTACGGAAACGGGGAATAGCCCTGCTGCCACCCCACCCCTCCCTGAGCTGATATTGAAAGAAAGCCAGCCCCCAAGCTGGCGTACCTGGTTTGTATTGGCCATAGCCCTGGCTGTGGGCTGGGCATTTTTGCTTTCTCTGGGGGATGTAGGGGCGGTGGGGGAGCTTAGCGCCATAGAGCGTTTACGCCCCTATTTGTCCAGCTGGCTTTTGCCTTTGCTGATGCTGTCCATCGTCTGCCTGGGGTTTTCAAGACGCATCCACGTCTATGAGGCCTTCATCACCTCCGCTAAAGAAGGGTTCCAACTGTCCGTATCCCTCATCCCCTATTTGGTAGCCATTCTCGTCGCCGTGGGAATGTTTCGCGCTTCGGGGGCTTTGGACTTTCTCATCGGCGTCGCCGGGCCGTGGACAGGCCGGGTGGGGCTCCCGGCAGAAGCCTTGCCCATGGCATTTACCCGTCCGCTGTCGGCCTCGGGCGCCCTGGCCATTATGATGGATACCATGAAGCAGCATGGGCCGGACTCTCTTATCGGCTATATGGTTTCACTCATTAACGGCAGCTCTGAAACCACCTTCTATGTGCTGGCCGTTTATTTTGGTTCCGTGCACATTGCGAAGACGCGCCACGCGGTGCTCGCTTGCATGAGTGCGGACGTCTTCAGCCTGGGCGTCACCGTGTTTTTGACACATCTGTTTTTTGGTTGAGGGTTGCTTGCAAACTCTGGAGCTCTGCGCGCAACTCCACCAGCGGGTCCGTCTCCATCACCCGTTGAATCAGAAGTTTCGCCGCAGCAGGTTTTTGCTTGGCAAGCTTCTCAAAAGCCTTTTTCCTCTCTTGCACCTTGGCTTCCATGGACCAGGACAAACCGCGGCTTTCACACCGCCTCGCTTGAGGCTCTTGCTCCAGCAAGGCCAACTCCACATCCTGCAACCTTGCTTGCACCAGACGCAAATTGCCCTGGGCTTTTTGCAAAAAAACAGGAATGTCCTCAGGAAAGTCTGTGTTCTCCTTGGCCAAAACCTCCAATGCCGCCACCGCAAACTCCGCCATGTCCAGGGCAGCACACAATTCCCTGGCCGCAAAAAGCACCTCCGTATCACGAATGGGCCCAATGTCATCCACCGTACGCTCTGCCCACCAGGCCAATTGACGGGCAGCCACCGCCGAAGAATAATATCGCTTCTGCTCCTTGCGCAAAGTTATCCACCGCCTCAAAAGAATGGGGTCCGGCAACTCCGGAGCATAGGCCTTGGAATAGAGGAGGGCCGCCTTGGCATGCTGGCCGGACAAGTCATAGAGAATGGCCCACTTCAAAGCCTCACTCCCCTCCAACTCTTTCACCGCTTGTTGCTGCTCTCTCTTGGCCACTTGGTAGTTGGCCAGGGCTCCTGGCAATGCCTGGAAAAGGCGTTGAAGGCTTTCAAAGGCGCGCTGGCGCACCAACACATTCCTGGAAGCCCCCACAATACCCAGCAAGTCGTCCACCACCGACGCCTCCATCCTAAAACCCAACTCCTGTACCGCTTCCGCTCTCAACAAAATATCCGCGGCTTTCAAAGCCGCCTCAAGCTCCTCTGGAGAATGCAATGAAAAACCCATCTGCGTTTTCAAAAACTCCGGGCTTTTGTTCTCCAACAGCGCTTTTAGCTGACGAAACTTTTTCAAACGCATCTCCACGTCGGCCATGCGGTTTGCGAGGGGTTGCTTGGAAAGACGCTCTGCCTCTTGCCACTGGGAGAAAGCCAACAGAGAGTCCCATTCCAAAGAAAGCAATGCTACCCGAGCATCGTCCCGGTATTTCCCTGCGGGAAATTGGCTGAGGTATTCAAAATAGTCACCGGCCGTTTTTGCATTTTGGAAACGGACTTCATCCAAACGATCGTTTGCCAGGGCCCCCAAAGGTTTGTCTGCATAAAACTGTGCAGCGTCTCCCAGGCGTGTCAAGTCGTCCGAATGCTCCAGCTCCGTCTGCTCTGTTTGGGCCAAACGCTCCATCGCCTCTGCCCGGTGAGGCCCCTCTGGGTATTCTTTCAAAAAACGTCGCAAAGCATGCGGCGTGCCCTCGGTTATGGCACTTTCAAAACGCAAATTTTCCAGCAAAACAGCCGCGGGTTTTGCCTCTGGCGCATTTGGAAATTTTTCCAGAAAGCGTTTATACCCAAGAATGCTGTGAAGCTCTTTGGCCTGTTTAAACTCAAGCTCTGCCAGGCGTTCTTGCGCCAGCAAAACCGACTCCTCCTCCTGGTTGCTTCGAAGGTATTCTTGGTATGCTGCAATATTGTCTGCTCTCTGGGCCTTATCAAAACCCGACTGACAGGCCAAAAGCGCCAACAACACAACACCTGGGGCTAAATGGAAGGTATGCACGAAGGGAGTGCTAGCATTTTTTCTGAGTTTTTGACCTCTAAACAAAAGCAGGCGAATATTCTTTTGAATGAAACCGGTTTGGCCATTTCTTTTTTTTGGCATGTTGGCAGCTTGCGCAACCAACCCTTCCTCTTCCCATTCTGCCCTCTTAGACGCATTCGCCCGAGAAGCAGAGCCTCCTGTGAGTGCACCCACTTCCACAAAGCCTTCGACATATGGGGCCAGAAAAAAAGTGGTGGAAACAGCCCAAGCTTTTCTTGGAAAAAAGCAGATTGTCATTCAAGGCAAACAATATCCCAGCGACTGTTCCGGCTTTGTCAAGGCACTCTATGCTCAAGTCGGCATCCCTTTGATGCAGGCAGCTCAGCCCCAAGACAATGCCGTCACGGCCATGTTCCGCTATGCAAAAGCCTATGGAAAAATATTCAGTGGGGGTTGGCCCGTTCCCGGAGACTTGGTGTTCTTTAGAGATACCTATAGGCTGGGGCCGCGATATTCCCCCTCTGCGCTTACCCATATAGGAATTGTTGAATCCATGGACAAGGATGGAACCGTCTATGTCATTCACCGCGTCCCTCGGGGCGTGGTGCGTTATGCCATGAATCTCAATCATAAAACACAGACACGAAACCCGAGCGGCAAACGCATCAACGACTATATCCGAGCACGCAAAGGAAACCGGCCCGCCATGCTGACAAGCGAGCTTTTTGCCGGCTATGCCAGTTTGTTGCCTGTTGAATCCGCTTTGCTGGCGCGAAACGAGCCGTTTATGACAAAATCGACGAAATATAGCGCCAAATTTTAAACCACACTTTCTCAGGCGAATAGTCCAAACCCAACCATGCTCCAATAAGAACCGTTAGAATTAAAACGGCAAGCACCACCCAAAAAAGCATCCAACGCCGAGTTTTTTGCGCCGGCTCCAAAAAGTCTATGGCCTGGGGAAAATGATGAAGCTGGGCAGCTTCTTCATCTTCAACCCGCGGAGCCTCATCTACAGCAGATGCCGATAAGTCTGCTGCAAAACTCTGCGGCGTGGACTCGGTAGATTCAAACAAACTGGGCGCAACAACAGCTGCTGCCGGTTGCTCCTGCTCAGCACGGACAGGTGTCGGAAGGGAGGAGGCCAAAGCTTGTTGGGGAGCAGAAAAAGCGGGAGGCGTTTGTGCAAGAAGCTCTTCGGGAAAAACAGAAGCCGCCTTCTCCAGTTCGCGCATGAATTGGTTGCCGAGCGGATCTTCATTGGAATAATTCGCCCCAAAATCCAAATAGGCAACTTCATGAGCCTTGTTTTCATGAACGCCTGGGGAGCCACTGGCACCCAAATCCATCTCCTCCGTATGGCCATATTCAAAAGCGCCTTCAGCCGAAGGAAAGGGCGTCGTGAGACGTGGAGGCATTTCATCCGCAGGCATGGCTCCAAAAATCTGCGTGGAACCTATGGGGGGATAGTCTTCTTCGTTATAGAAAGAAACTTCTCCTCCAGGGAAAAGGGGAGGAACCTCCATCTCCCCCTCTTCAGCCCCGGGGGGCATCACCATAAAAATATGCCCACAATGGGTACATTGTACGGGAACGCCCCCTGGAGTAACGAAATGATCTTCAAGAGAATAGGCGGTTGAACACTGCTTGCAAGAAATCAGCACGGTCGTCTCATATCACTTTTTCGTGTCACACTGAATGAATAGGTGTTCCTTCAGAGAATTTAGTCGAACAGGCCCAACGCCCGCAATTTTCGCGACTTCTTCCCAATCGCAAAACCCCTCACGCCTGTCCCTCTCCTCTAGGAGAACTGAAACCACTTTTAAAGGAACTTTTGGAAGGTTTTTTAGGTCCTCAAGCTTTGCTGTGTTCAAATCCGCCTTCATACCCAGCAACCAAAGCTGGTTGGGCAAAAGAGGCCTACCCTCGCCACAGTGCAGATGGGCCTGTGAAGCTATCCTTAATTCAGAAAAACGACACCCCCACGGCGTCTGCGAAGAAGGCCAATTCTCAATAGAAACCCAGGAGAAAAAACTCCCTAAACCTATAAACCACGCTAGCTTCCATGTTAGAGCAGATAAACCCACCTCGCCTCCTCCGTCTCCACTGCTTTCACTTTATACCCAAATAACCTAAAAGCGCTTCCTCTATGTGCCGGCTTAACGGCTCCTTGGGCAAACTCGCATCCATAGAGAGTATATGTTCTCCGGCTTGCCTTCGAATGGAAATAGCACGCTCATAGTTTTCGGCAACCTTCCTCTGCGTCTCCAAAGCCTCATAAAGCTCCACCCTCGGCCTTAGGCTGAGCCGTGAAGCGGCTAACTTAGGCTCTATCCTTAAAAATACCGTACAGTCCGGAACCAAGGCGTGCGCGTTCAGCGCCGCTATCCACTCCACGGGCAAAGACAAGGGTTGGTAGGCCAACGAGGAAAGCAAATAACGGTCCGAAACCACCCAATGGCCTTGCTCCAATGCGGGCTTCACCTCCGCCTCCAGGTGATCGTCCCTGTCCGCCGCAAACAACAAAGCCAAAGTCTGCGGCGACAAAGCCTTGCCTCCCTCAAGACTCAAACGCCCCGACAAAGCTTGCCGAATCAACGCCCCCACCGGCCCCTTCGAAGGCTCACAGGTTGCCTGCGCCGACAACCCACGCCGCCTCAACGCCTCTACCAAAAGCCCTGCCTGCGTCGTGGTGCCCGCCCCATCCAACCCCTCTATGACTAAAAATTTTCCTCTGTCCATATTGCCTCCTAACCTGGCCCCCTAGCCTGTATGCGCCAAAAGCAGCCGCTCCCCCCAACGCTCTTGGAGTACGCAAGCCACTTGAGGGTGTTGCTCCAAGGAAACATCCTCCCGGAGCATTTCAAAAGCCTTCTCCTTCGCCTGCAACAACAACTCCCTGTCTCTGGTTAAGTTGGCGATGCGAAGCTCGGGTACCCCACTTTGCCTTATCCCTAACAACTCCCCGGGACCCCGCAACTCTAAGTCCGCTTGCGCAACCACAAAACCATCCTGCGTCTTCTCCATCGTCTTCAGACGCATCGCCGCTTCCTTCGACAAATGCTCCCCCGCCATTAAAAAACAAAAGGAGTCTAAGTCGCTGCGCCCTACCCTCCCGCGCAACTGGTGCAGCTGGGATAAACCAAAACGCTCCGCCGCTTGTATCAACATAAGGGTCGCATGGGGTATGTCTACCCCTACCTCTACAATACTGGTGGATACCAATACGTTTAAATGGCCTCGACGAAAGGCCCCCATCACCTCCTCCTTCTCTTGCGGCTTTAAACGCCCATGCAAAAGCCCTATGCGTGCACCCCTCAATACCTTCTCTAAGTCCTTCGCCCCCTGCGTGGCATTGGCCAAATCCATCTTCTCGGACTCTTCTACCAGCGGAAACACCACATAGGCCTGGCGGCCTCCGTCCAACCCCTCTTGCAACAGTTTGAGCGCCTGCCCGTGCTTCTTGGGCAAAAATACCTGCGTGCGGATGGGCTTTCGCCCGGGCGGCAAAGCGTCAATGGTCGAAACATCCAAGTCCCCATAAACCGCCATGGCCAAAGTCCTCGGTATGGGCGTCGCCGTCATCACCAATACGTCCGGACGGCTGCCCTTGTGCGCAAGGTGGTGGCGTTGCAATACCCCAAAACGGTGCTGCTCATCCACCACTACCAAGCCGAGGCTTTGGAATTTTAAATCTGACTGCAAAAGCGCATGGGTGCCTATCACTACCCCAAGCTTCCCCGCCCCTATGCCCTCTAAAAGGGGACGCTTCTCCACCTGCCCCATCCCCCCTGTTAAAAGACACATGGAAATCCCCAGGCGCTGCAAATAGGGCTCAAAATTGGCCGCATGTTGCTTGGCCAACAACTCCGTCGGCGCCATCACCGCGGCTTGGTGGCCGCCCAAGGCACAGGTGGCTGCGGCCAACATCGCTATGGCCGTCTTCCCGGAGCCTACGTCGCCTTGCAACAGGCGGTTCATCGGCTCCTTGCGCTGCATGTCCTCCCATACCTCCCCTATGACGCGCTCCTGGGCGGAAGTGAGGGTGAAGGGCAAGGCTTGCTTTAGCTTCGTCTTCGCCGCCGGAAAAATGCCCAATTCAATGCCCTCCAGCCGGGCGATGCCCTGGCGGCGTATGGCCAAGCCCAACTGCAAAAAGAAAAGCTCGTCAAACGCCAAACGCCGGTGCATGGGGGTTTGCGCGGCATTCAAGGCCTCCAGGGTGTGGGCTTCTTCTGGGAAATGCAGTTGCTTCCAGGCTTCGGCTAAGTCCATTAAACCTAACTCTGCTTTTAAACCCTCTGTTAAAGTTTCCTCTATTTTAGAAGCAAAACCATTCAGCAGTTTAAAAACCAATTCCCTAAACATACGCTGCTCATACTTCTCAAAGCCTATGTATATGGGGACAATACGGCCAAAGTGCGCTTGGGAATAGGCCCGCTGCTCCGCACCTTCCGCTTCGGGGTGCGCCATCTCCCAACCCCCCGGCGTATAACGCGCTTGCCCAAATAACAAAAACCACTTCCCCACTTGGTATTTCTCCAACAGCCAAGGCCCCGCTTGGAAATGTACGACGCACAGCTTGGCGCTGTCGTCCGCAAACCATACCCTAAGGCCCTTGCGAGCCCCCCCCCTACCCCTCCTGTGCATGGCTTCTAGCTGTGTTACCTGGGCCAATATGACGGCGGGGGCTTGGGGCCTTAAGTCGGCAATCCGCGAAATCTGCCGCCTGTCCTCATAGGCCTTCGGTATGCTGATGAGGACGTCCCCTACCGTTTGAATTTCTTTGCGCTTTAAACTGGAAAGCAAGCGGGGAGACAGTTTCCATGCCAAACTTTGCAAAGGCAAATTCCACGGCTCCCAGGGGGGGTAGAGGCTGGAATGCAAAGAGGCCGCCGCTTTGGCCGCAGGCTTCGGGGGGGGCTTCGTCTTCGGGGCCTTCTTCTGCAAGCCCAGCTTTTTTTGCGAAACACCCTTGGGCATCCCCTCGGGCAAAACCATGCCCGCCTCATCCAATGCACCCAACAAACGCAAAAGCGAAGCCTTGCGTTGCTCCATGGAAGCAGCGTCTATGCTTGCCAACTCCGCGCGGAGTGCGCCCAGCAAGGAGGCCTCTAGCCCCTCCTGCTTCCCCAATTCCCATGCCGCCCGCAGTGTTTCAGCCAAATTGCGGACGGTGGACAAATGCGCAAAGCGGTTGGCGCAGGCATAACGCAAGGGGGCAAGGAGCAGCTGTTGGAATTTCTCACTCGCTTTCATCCTGAATAACCACAGATAGAATTTGGTATTCCTTTATGCCGTTCGGCGTGTGTACCGTCACTTCCTCCCCTACTCTCTTCCCTATCAATTGCTTTCCTACGGGAGAGGAAATGGAAATACGCCGCTTCTTCAAATCCACCTCCGCCTCCCCTACCAGCCGGTAGCTTAACTTGCGCTCATTCTCCAAATCCAAAAGCTCTACTGTTGTCCCAAATACCACACGGTCTTCCAGCTGAATTTGAGAAACATCTATCACTTCAGCATGGGCCAATATGTGGTTTAACTCCAAAATCCGCCCCTCTGTGTGGCTCTGCTTCTCTTTGGCCGCATGGTATTCGGCATTCTCCTTCAAGTCGCCGTGGGCACGCGCTGTTTCAATGTCTTTGCTGATGCGAGGACGCTCAACCGAAACCAATTGCTTCAATTCGTCCTTCAGCTTTTGTAATCCTGCTGGCGTTATGGGAAAACGTTGCATAAATTCTCCAAGAGTATTGCAAAACCAATAAGCATGGCGAGTCCTTCTATATGCTTTCTGTTAAAGAGCTAAAAAATTATGCCCAACAGCTCTCTGCAAAGGAATTTCTCTTGCAGCTGGGCCCCTTTGCCCTCATCCAAAAACCGGATGAAATGCAAGCTGCTCAAAATACGGAAAAAATGGGACTGCCCAACAACATGGTTATAACGCATATGGTGGCCCGGGAAAAAGTTTCTACAGCCGCTTTGAGCCTCCTCTTTCAGTTTGAGGAGCTTGTGGTCGCTACTTTGCCGCCGCTGCAAGGCTCAGACATGCTTTATATCGGCCGTCAGCCTGACTGTGAGCTGGTTTTAGATCACCCTTCCGTTTCTAAGCGACATGCGCTGCTTCGCTGGAATGCCGCTTTTGGACGTAGCACATTGACGGATTTGGGATCAACCAATGGAACCTTGCTGAATGCAAGCCTACGTCTTCGGCGCGAAACCGTTTTGAAGGACGGCGACATCGTTTCCTTCGGCGAAATCCAATTCTGGTATTTGCTGACTTCCACTTTATATAAAAAACTGGCAGAAACGCCTTCTGTCCACATTTAGAGCCTTTCCATAGGCAGGAAGGGGCAGATGGGTTTTCAATATATGCTGGTTTGGGCCTGCCTTAGCCAGGGGCTAGAGGGGGGTGGGGTCCCCCCCCATCCTCCCTCCAACCCCCCTTTAACCCACCAGGCTACCTCCCTGGCCTCCCCCAGGGAGAAAAACCCCCCACCGGAGGCCGCCCTCGTCGCTTATCGGTTTTTAACATACCTCTTGCACAAAGACTGGGAGGCCCTGCTGGACTTGGCCGCCTTCCCCTTTTGGCTGGAATCCACAAGCCATACCTCCCCTAAGGCCCTCAGCGAAGCCTGGGAAAAACAGCTCTCTCCAAAACCCTTGGAGGATTATGAAATAAGAGGGGCAGAGGTGCTAAGCTTTCAACAAATGCAGGAGCGCTTTGGCCCCCCCCCTCAACGGCTGGCCAAACTCCCCCTGGGCCAAAAGGGCTATTGGTTTGCCGTCGTCAATGTCTCCGGAAAAGCCGTTGTCTTGCTGCTTCGAGAATTCCCTGCCCGCCCCCCCTCCGGCCCTGTTTTGAAAGTGGTCGCGTTTCACGACTAAACCGGTTTCCAGTTGCAGTAAGTGCGGCCAGATGCCTCCATCTCCCATTGGACGAGCTTGCTTAGCCCCATATTCCTACCCGTGTGTCGCAGTGAGTCAAGTCAACTTTGAATCGGTCTAGGGGGGGTAAAAACCATCCCTAGGCCTTGGGGCGCGAAAACCGCTCGCGCAGCTTGGCTGCAACATTGGGGGGAACCAAGCCTTCCACTCGGCCGCCAAAAGCCGCAACCTCTCGCACAGACTGAGAGGAAATATAAAAACTCTCCTGGCTCGTCATCATAAATACCGTCTCAATCTGCGGCGCCAGGTGGCAATTCATATGCGCCAATTGAAACTCAAACTCAAAATCGCTCATCGCCCTCAGCCCTCGCAAAACAATGTTCACCCCGCGGCTCTTCACATAGTCCACAAGCAAACCTTCAAAGGCTACCACTTCTACATTCTCTTGAGGGCAGGCTTCGCGAATCAGCTGAATACGCTCCTCCACGGTGAAAAGAGGCGTCTTCTTGACGTTGACGGCAAGCGCAACAATCAACTTGTCAAAAACTTTCAATGCACGCTCAACCAGTGAGAGGTGGCCGCACGTGAAAGGATCAAAACTCCCAGGGTAAATGGCGGTTTGAGGGTGCATGAAAAAAGCTCATCTATGGGTTTAACATGGAGAATGCAATAATATTGAGACAAGCGTGTCGCCAAACTTCATCTCCCTCTGCAAGGACAAAGCCGGGGGCAAAGGGGGCAGGAGACTACGTCTGTCCCTTTCTATAACTACCCTCCCCTCTGGGGTTAAAACTTCCTCCTTTAATAGGCTAAGCCATAGCCCCCCCCAGTTTTGGAATGCATAGGGAGGGTCCGCAAATACCAACTCAAAACGCCTGTTTTGCGTCTTGCAACGCGAGAGCGCCGCAAAAGCATCCATATGCCAAACTTCGGACTGCGCTTCCAAACCCAGGTTTGCAATATTCTTCTTGCACAGGGAAACAGCGTCCAAATGCTTGTCAACCAACAAAGCTGAGACTGCGTTGCGACTCAATGCCTCCAGGGCCATGGCGCCTGTGCCGGCAAACAAATCCAAAACCTGAAGGCCGTCAAAATGCTGGCCCAATACATTAAAAATGCTTTCGCGGACACGGTCTGCGGTCGGACGAATGTCCTTGGAGTTGGGCCCCAACAAATGTCGGCCCCTGTGAATTCCTGCAATGACGCGCATTGGAATGTCTCTTAGCCTCGAATGCTTTGGGAAGCCAGCTTGAGAAAACTTTGGAGGAAGTATTGCAAATACCTCCCTTGGCGACTAAGCCTCGCCCACCCTATGCTTTCTAGAGAACGTATTCGCAATATTGCCATTGTAGCTCACGTGGACCATGGGAAGACGACACTGGTCGACCATATGCTTCGTCAGGGAGGCGTGTTTCGAAGCAACGAGGCCCTGGTGGAGCGCGTTATGGATTCGGGAGATTTGGAGCGTGAAAAAGGCATTACCATCCTCGCTAAAAATACCTCCATCTCCTATGACAACCACCTCATTAACATTGTCGATACACCCGGACACGCGGACTTCGGGGGGGAGGTGGAACGCAGTTTGCGCCTCGTCGACGGCGTGTTGCTGCTTGTCGATGCTGCAGAAGGGCCTTTGCCGCAAACACGCTTCGTTCTGCAAAAAGCTTTGGAGTTGAATCTCAAAACCATGCTCGTCATCAACAAAGTGGACCGCGCCGATGCTCGCCCCAAAGAAGTCCTCGACGCCGTATATTCCCTCTATATCGACTTGGGCGCCAACGACGAGCAAATTGAATTTCCTGTACTCTATGCCATTGCGAGACAAGGCATTGCCACCCACAAACTGGACGATGAGAAAAAAAACCTGCTCCCCCTGTTTGAAGCCATTTTACACAACATCCCCCCGCCCAATGTTTCAGACAATGTGGAGCTTTCGCAAATGCTTGTCGCCAATTTGGACTATGACGACTATGTCGGCAGGTTGGCGGTAGGCCGCATCCACGCAGGCCGCTTCTATGTCAACAAACCTCTCTGCGTCATGCGCGCCGACGGCAGTCTCCAAAATGGAAAAATTTCCAAACTCTATGGCTTCTCCGGGCTCAAACGTGTGGAAATTGAGGATGCCGGCCCTGGCGAAATTGTCTGCATTGCAGGCATGGACACCGTTTCTATTGGAGACACGCTGAGTTCTCCTGACAACCCCACGGCCCTTTCGCGTATTCGTGTGGATGAGCCCACCATGAAAATGGTGTTTCGCGTCAACGACGGCCCCCTTGCCGGGCGCGAGGGCAAATATGTCACCTCACGAAACCTGCGGGAGCGTCTCTACCGCGAAGCCTATAAGAATGTTGCTTTGCGTGTTGAAGACAGCGACAGCGCAGAAGCTTTCATCGTCTATGGCCGAGGCGAGTTGCAATTCTCCGTCATTTTAGAAACCATGCGGCGTGAAGGCTATGAGCTTATGGCCTCTAACCCGGAGCCCGTCCTGCGTGAAATAGACGGGAAAATATGGGAGCCCATGGAGCTTGTCTTTTGCGACATTCCTGAGTCCAGCGTGGGCGCTGTCACGGAACGTTTGGGGCTGAGAAAAGCCCAACTCGTTCACATGCAGCCTCAAGGCAGCAACAGGACACGTGTGCAATACCGCATTCCATCTCGCGGGCTGGTCGGTTTTAGGAGTGAGTTTCTCAGCCTCACAAGAGGCGAGGGCATTATGTCAAGCCAGTCGGATGACTATGAGCCTTGGATGGGAGCCATTCCCAGGCGACAAAATGGAGCCATTGTTTCGGACAGGCAGGGCAAAGCCATTCCCTATGCCCTGTTTTCTATTCAGGACAGAGGCCAGCTTTTCGTCGGCCCCGGGGTTGAAGTCTATGAAGGCATGGTTATTGGCGAACATGCACATTCTACGGAGCTCAACGTCAACCCTTGCCGCGAAAAGAAACTCACGAATATTCGCGCAGCAGGCAGAGACGAGAATGTCATTTTGACGCCGCCACGGGAAATGACGCTTGAAAAAATCCTGGAGTGGATTTCAGAGGACGAGCTTGTTGAAATAACCCCCAAAACCTTGAGAATGCGAAAACGCCTTTTGGAAGTGAATGCGCGCTACCGCGCAGAGCGCGACAGGAAACGCGACACTTAGAAAGCCTACATCCTCGGAAGAATATAGCGAAGCGAGTGCTCAAAGCGGTAGTTGATGCCCATGTGGCCATCACTGAATTCTTCAAAGTGGTGCGGCACCCCTTTCTCTCTTAACACCTGTGCCAATTGCCTGGCTCCCCAAATGAGGTGGAATTCGTCTTTGGTTCCACAATCCAAAAAAAGGCTTTTGAGGTTTTTGAGGGCTTCTGTCTGGAGAGGGACAAAACGGGTTGGATCTCTCTCCAACCAACGTTGCCAAACATCCCAACGCATGGCCCCCGTCTCTAAATCCATGGGTAATTCTAAATTTAACGGCATACCCAAACAGGGAGAATAGCTGGCGGCCATGGCCAAAATATTCACCACCGCAAAATCCTCCGACTTCATTTTCGTCGCTCGGGCACGCTGCCTAAACTCATGAAACCAAGGCAATACCCCGCCACTTTGACGCAAAGGCGCCGCCGCCTTCGGCAAGTCCCCCAAATAGCAATATTCAAAACACGCATCCGCAGAGTGCGCGGCCATGTGTCCAAAAATTTGAGGGCAATGGCAGGCCATTGTCCAAGCAGCATAGCCGCCGGAGCTTTTTCCAAACAGTGCGCGCTTGGCAGGCTCGCGCTGCACTCGAAAATTCTCTTCAACAAAAGCAACAACGTCCTGCGTCACATAGTCCGAATAGGCCCCCTGCGCTGCACTGTTAAGCCACTGGCTTCCCCCTAGAGAAGTCCACCCGTCTATAAATATACAAAGGCACCCGGGAAGCTGCTCAGAGGCCATGAGTGCGTCAACACGCTCCACCACATTCGGGCAAAAGGCCGACACATTCAACCACTGCAAGGCGGAGCCCGCATAGCCATGCAAAAAATAGGCAGCCGGGAACAGCGTTTCGCTCGCTTCATAGTCCGGGGGCAAATAGATGAGAAGCTCCCTCGTGCTTGCGTCCCCCAAAGGGTTGTCACGCAACGCCGGCGCATCCATGGAGACGCGCACAACCTGGCCCTTCATTTCAGCGGTTTTCCAAGTCGCTGCATCACACTTTGCAAGTCCAACCATGCGTTTTTTTTCTCCACGGGGTTTCTCAACAAATAGGCAGGGTGGTAGGTGGGCATCAGGGGAATACCTTCATATTCTCTCCAGCGCCCACGCAATTTGGTAATGGGGGTGGACTCCGCCAACAAAGTCTGCACAGCAAATTTTCCCAAAGCGACAAGCACCTTGGGCTTGACAGCGGCCAACTGCGCTCTGAGAAAACCTTGGCATGCCGCAATTTCATCCGGCTCAGGGTTTCGGTTGTCGGGCGGGCGACATTTGACAACATTGCAAATATAAACTTCGTCGCGCGAAAAACGCATCGCCTCAATCATTTTGGTCAGCAGCTGCCCTGCCCTGCCAACAAAGGGAATGCCCTTCAAATCCTCATCCGCCCCCGGGCCCTCCCCAACAAAAACCAACTCCGCTTGCGGGTTGCCTGTGCCAAAAACAATTTGTGTGCGGCGCTCACAGAGTTTGCACCGCCGACAATCCCCCATCTGGGCGCGTATTTCTTCAAGAGACATAGGTGTCGTGGGGGGGACAGGGGGGGCTCGTTCAGAAAGTCCCCTCGGAGTTTCTTGTACAACAGGCTTTGCTTGGGGTTGCAACAAGGCCTGCGTTCCCCCGTCGCGGTGCCATTGCAAATAGCGGTAGAATTCTTTGGCGACACCTGCCGCTTCACCGGCCGCTTCATTGGCTTGGGTTTTTTTGCCCTGCTGAGTTTCGCTCATCTGCTTCACCCCACTGTGCCAATTCGTCTAAAATAAAGGCGGCTATTTTCGCTTTGCTTCCCTTCACCTGCAAAGGTTTTGCGCAAGCGCGCACCCAAAAAATTTCATTGTCGTCAGAAGCAAAACCCACGCCCGCTTTGGAAATGTCGTTGGCACAAATGGCGTCCAAGCGTTTTTCACGCAGCTTGCACTCTGCATATTCGACAAGGTTTTGC
Organism: Cystobacterineae bacterium; assembly: GCA_009781495.1. GTDB lineage: Bacteria > Myxococcota > Myxococcia > Myxococcales > Myxococcaceae > WRKR01. The sequence continues at coordinate 61,303 of WQYA01000005.1, read as the reverse complement.
GTCTGTGCGGCAAAACCAATGAGGTAGGGGCGCTTGTTGAGGGGGTATACCTGCGCTGAGGCTGTGGCTAAAATATCTATGGTAGGGACTAAAGGCATGGCCTTCGGGGCCTTCGCCTTGTCCATTTTTCCTTCGTGGACTTCTGCCGGCCTAAAGTCACTCACTGCGGCGGTGGCAATAAAACAGTCTACCCTATTCACCCTCTCTAAAACAGCTGTACACATTTCTTCTGCTGTTGTTATGTCCATCACTTCTATGTTGGAAGGCAGTGTCTTCCTCAAGGCCTCACACACCACACCCAATACCAGAGAAACCTCCATTCCCCGCCGGTAGGCCTCTATCGCTAAAGCTATCCCCATCTTCCCCGAGGAGGGGTTGGATAAAAAACGAAAAGCATCCCAAGGCTCCCGCGTCGGCCCCGCTGTTAGCAAAAGCTTCTTGCCTTTTAGGGGAGAGGTTGCCAATAAACCAACAACGGTTTGAAGCACCACCTCTATATCCGCTAGCCTCCCCATGCCTATGTCCTTGTCCGCTAAAGCCCCCTCCTGCGGGGGAACAAGGACAAACCTGGATTCTCTGAGAAGCTCGGCAAGGTTTTCTTGAGTCCTCTTGTTTTCCCACATGGCCGTATTCATCGCCGGCGCCAATACCACCGGCCCTCTGAAAGCCAATACCGCAGCCAAAAGAGGGCTGTCCGCAAAACCCGCCCGTATGCGGGCCATGCTGTTTGCACTTGCAGGCGCAAAAACAAATATGTCTGCCCAGCGCGCCAATTCAAGGTGGCCATAGACAGAGTCTGCTTCCGAGGTGTCCGTCAAAACAGCGTGCCCCGAGAGGGCTTGAAATGTCAGTGCAGAAACAAAAGACTCGGCAGTCCTCGTCATGGCCACGCGCACACTGGCCCCTTCTTTTTGCAAACGCCGAATCAGCTCGCAGGCTTTATAGGCGGCAATGCTGCCGCTCACCAACACGGCCACCTTTTTCCCGAGAAGACTCATGCTTCCTCTTCAGAGAAAGGCTTAATGGCATGTACAATCGCCAACTCTTGACGCGCTTCTGACAGCTCAAAGTTGGCGGCGCGCAGGCGATCGGCCAATACTTGGACAAAACTCCAAAGCATTTTCACCGCTAAAATGGATTCGCGTTTCATGAGGCCCATCAGCTCGGAGCGCGCAACCAACATCACCCGCGTCGACTCCGCAGCACGAATGGTGGCTGAGCGCGGCGCGTTGTCCACCAACCCCATCTCCCCAAAATGGCCGCCGGAAAATAATTCTGAAATCTCCATGCCGCCCTTCTCAACCACTACCCGTCCTTTTATGACAATATAGAGATCGTTCCCCGGTTGCCCCTCGCGAATAATCTCCTCGCCCTCCGCATAGGAGCGCGTCGTCGCAACCGACAAAACCGCCGTCTGCTCTTTGTAAGTCAAATGCCTAAACAGCGGAATCTTCTTGAGCACCTCCATCCTCGACTGCGCTTCGAGAATGTCTTCACTCGCAGCAGCCAGTTCGCTTTGGACACAAACCACCAAAGCCGTAATGTTGTCCTTGCCCCCTCGCTCATTGGCTGTCGCTATAAAATATTCCGCCAAATCCTTCGCCGGCACTTGCTCAAATGTCCTCAAAAGCTCCGCCTCAGGGAAATAAGCATGGAGGCCGTCAGAGCATAGAAGAAATTTATCCCCCGGCAATATGTCTAAAACCAGAGTGTCTACTTGTACGGAGGGTTGAATGCCTACGGCCCGGGTAATGACATTGCGGTATTGCGAGGTGGCCGCTTGCTCACGTGTAATCGCCCCTGCCTTCAGTTGTATGGCGACCAGAGTGTGGTCTTCCGTCAGACGGTGGCATTGGCCATTGCGTATTAAATAAATACGGCTGTCCCCAACGTTGCAGATGATGCCCTTGTTCCCAACAATTACCAGGGCTGCCAAAGTGGTCCCCATCCCCCGCTTGGAAACCTCTTGTAGGCTGAGTTGGTGAATCTCAAAGCAGGCCTTTTGGACGGCCCCCTCCAAAACATGGACTGCCGCTGCTTGGTTCTCCGGCGTCCAATTCTTCGCCATCCCCTCCAAAACAGAGCGCGCATCCCCAAGGTATTGGCGCACCAAGCTGACCGCTTGCGTGCTCGCAACCTCCCCCGAAGCTGCCCCCCCCATGCCGTCGGCTACCAAATAGACTCCCAGCTCGGAATCCATCAACATAGAATCTTCATTGTGAGCGCGCCTGCGCCCCACGTCTGTCTTCCCAAAGGCTTCAATCAACATGGGCAAAACACGTCCTCTGTTTGGCTAGAAGAAAAAATTTAGGCGGCAAAAACCGCTTCAGTTAGTTAGGACAGGAAAACAAACCCTGCCACAAAAATCAGCCCTTCCTCTCACCTGCCTCCGAAATCCCCTCTCCTTCAGGCACACTTTCAAAGTCCGTCTCTTCTATGCGGTAGCCTTCATCCAACCAGCGGTATAAGTCGATGGCCTTGCAACGGGGGCTGCAAAAAGGATGCTCCGCCGACGGCGAAACCATCGCTTGTCCACACTGTACACAAAAAAACCTTGGGGGACTCATGGGAGGCACTTCCCACATATCAGCTCTTGACCAATTGTGGAAATATGTTAGGCGACCTGGCAGCCGCGAGGGCTAAACCCCCTCTAAAACCCGGCTTGTCTCCTGTCGTCGGTTTTGCCGCAATAGCTCAGTTGGTAGAGCAACTGATTCGTAATCAGTAGGTCAGAGGTTCAACTCCTCTTTGCGGCACTTCCTCTACACTTGAAAAAACGCCGCAAAGCTTCAAGCACTTTGTGGGGCTTAGCTTTGGGGGGAAAACCCTGCACTCTATCCGTCCTAGCCCATGCAGAGGACGACATTTCCCCAAAAACCAACAGGCCGGAGCCCCTCTTCCATGGCCCCGACAACTTGTTTCTATGGGCTTTATTGAGGACGTTGCATTTCTTGCAGCGCCTGCGCCCATCTTCCTTCGGGGATTGAGCTCGCGTTGTGCCTGCCGGCAATTGCCTGCTCTGGATGCCTATGCGTGTCACATTTGTTAAGCTCGTACATCTTTGTAAGTAGGTAATTTAGAAATTTAGAAATATATAATGAAGTCCCTTAAATGAAAACGCACCCTATGAGGTTTGTTATGCAACCATGCTGCTCTCATGTCTTGGGGGCGGCCTTGGCGGTTGTACTGTTTCTCGCGCCAAACTTCGAGGCGTTTGCGCAGGTATGTGCGTATGGCAACGGCACCGCCAATGCCTCGAATAACAGGGTAAATATCACCGACGGCAGTGTGGGAGGGGCTCCAGGCAACGATGGCCACCGCATCATCGGCGGAAACGCCTCCTGCGCCAAAGGCCACTCTATCGCCTCGGGCAACACGGTGTCTGTTATCGGCGGCACGGTGGAGCATCTCTCCATTGACGGCGGATCCGCCGATATCGCCTCGGATAATACCGTGGAAATCGGCGAGTTGGTCAAAATGTTAGCTTATACGGTGGCTTTAGGCATACGGGTGGCACCACTGCCAACAACACCCTCATCCTCCGCCAAAGCGGCGTGAGCATCGGCGGGCTGCACTCTTTCCAAAACCTGCATTTCTACGTTCCCGCAACTCTGACGCATGGTGGAAGCATGCTCACCGTCGCCAATGCGGTATTCATCGACCTCCCCGCGCCCACGGTCAGCGTTGCAGTTGCGGCCGGTTCAACGCTCGCGGTCGGCGACCGGATTGTTCTCATGGATATAGACGTGCTGTGGGGCAGCGCAATCCCAACCTCCGTCACCAGCCTGACAACGGGTTATCGCTTCACGGTTGTTGAGGGCGAGTTGGAAAACTGGAAGTGGAAGCTTGTCGTGCAGGTGACAAGCACCCCTAACGACGGCGGTGGCGGTGGCTCAGGTGGTGGTGACGACACGGATGGCAGCAACGCCGAAACAACGGGAAACAACACGGAAGCCGGCCAGCCTGACAAGCCAACGGGAGAAAGCTCGGGCTGTGGTTGCTCGGCCAGTGGAAACAGATCGTTTTCCGGGCTTGGTTTTGTGTTGTCACTGGCGCTGTTTGCCCGGCTTCGCCGACGAACAGTCGTCGCGCGTTGACTTAGCCCGGGCTGATATTTGGGCGAAGTTTTAATCTACCCTATTTTCTACTCCACTAGAAACCTTCTATAAAAATGCCATACCCTGCCCAACACCCCATAGGTTGGCTCCCGCAAACCCGGACCCTTGCAAAAAGAGGCTAGACGCGGGGGGGGCTTCGCTTTAAAGAGGGGCTATGTGTCGGCGTATCCTCTCTCTTCTCTGGGTGACTACCGCCCTGTGGGCCTTGCCAAGTCTCGCTCAAAAACAGGAGCTGGGGGCCAAACTCCCAGAATTCGCTGCCCAGGTGGGCAAGGGCCGCTTCCGTACCTCTACGACTATGGAGGCCGTCCTTAAATTCTATTCCACCACCTACCCGCCTGCGGCCTATCCGCGTATCCGCATTGTTAACCAACCCAATGTACGCGCCTTCCATATACAAAACCCTAACCCTAAAAAAGGCAGCTGGGCCGGTATGAATATTTATGAAACCCAGGGCGAAATACGCATTTTCGTCGTCCCCGCTGAAAAACCCCAACCCAACCCCCCCCCGGCTAAAAAAAACCCTACCCCTCCTAAAAAATAGATGGCCCCTCCACAAGCCCATTGACAACACCCCTACACAAAGCCAAATAGCAACCGCCTACTGGGGAATCGTCTAACGGTAGGACTCCAGACTCTGACTCTGGCCATCTAGGTTCGAATCCTAGTTCCCCAACTCCCTCCCTTCTTCGCTTGTGTCAATGCGTGTCTTTGAAAGCCCATAACCCAAAGTCGTTGAAGAAATGAAACCGGCCAGTGAATATCATCTGACCGATGCGGGTAAGGAATACCTTGTTGCCAAAGCTCAGTGGAACGCCTTCTGCACGGGTAAGTACGTTCTTCTTGAGGTGGAAAACTTCACTGAACCGGCCGACGCGATGGGAATGAAGTTGTCGCAGGTCAATTTCCGCTACAAACTGACAGGTGCCGCTGACTGGGTGAAAACGGAAAGCCTGGGCGTTGCATACAAGGATTTTGCGAAACGTGCACAAGACGATATTCAAGACAAGGCTGCCCTTGTCCTCACAAACGATGGATGGATGCACGAACGCCTGTTCAAGTAGAAAAAACCATGCGAAACCCCCCAAAAAAGGGGGAAGTTGAGGCCTCCCCTCCCCCTTCTAAAAAAAGTGTTTTGAAAAATTCAAATACAGCGGAAAATGTCACTTCTGTCATTGACCTTTGCGCGCTTTTCTCCCTATAACGCCACCCGTCTGCTACATTTCTTGCCAGAGGGAAAATGAGCCAAAAAGCATTGGATAGCGTGCAACATACCCTGCCTCAAGCCCTTGTCGAACGCTATGAGGATATTACCGGCGCGCATTGGGGCATTGTTAATCAGGAATTCCTCCTCCCCCTCCTGCGCTATGCCAAAGAAACGCTGGGCTTTCGCCTCTTCATTTCTATGGATGCTGTGGATAGACTCCAACTGCCCATCCATAAACCCCGCTTCGAAGTCCTCTATTTCCTCTATTCCCCCGCGGAAAAGGCCCACCTGCGCCTCAAAGTCCTCGTCGAGGAGCAAACACCCACCCTGCCCAGCGCCCACAGCGTTTTCCAGGGCGCCCTCTGGGCTGAACGCAGCGTCTGGGACTTCTATGGCATTCGCTTCGAGGGACACCCGGACTTGCGAAGGATGTTCCTCTATGAGGCTTTTGAGGGACACCCCCTGCGTAAGGACTACCCGCTGCGCGGACGACAACCCCTCATTCCTGAAAACCCTGTTCTAGAAAACCCCTCTAAAGGCCCAGGCAATAACTGCCCCGTCTAGCCCCCCCTCCCTACCCCTAAGGATATGGTTATGGCCCCCCTCGGCTTTGAGCCCACACCCCCCAACGAAGATCCCCTCGACTCCCACCTGAATATTGAGCCCCTCATCGTCAATATGGGGCCCTCCCACCCCGCTACCCACGGCACCGTACGCCTGCGCGTCGCCCTGCACGGGGAAAACATTCAAGACTGTGACGTCGAAATCGGCTTCCTCCACCGAGGCTTCCAAAAGTCCTGCGAGAATGTCACTTGGGCTCAATGCCTGCCTTATACGGACAGGCTCAACTATGTCTCGCCGATGATGAACAACTTCGGCTTCCTCTCCGCTGTCGAAAAATTGCTGGGGCTCGACATCCCCGAGCGCGCCAAATATATCCGCGTCATCGGCGCAGAGTTGCACCGCATTCATGATCACCTCACGGCCACCGCCGCCACCTCCATGGAGATTGGCGGCTTCGCCGTCTTCCTCTATGCCGTTGAAGCGCGTGAGTTGATTATGGAGCGCGTTACGGAGCTCACCGGCGCGCGCCTCACCACCTCCTATGGACGCATCGGCGGCCTTAACAGGGACCTTCCCGAAGGCTGGAAAGACAAAGTCCTTCAAACCCTGGAGCGCATCCACCTCGTCGCCAATGAAGTCGACGGCCTGCTCACACGTAACCGTATATTTATGGATCGCATGGTGGGCACCGGCTATTTGAGCCTCGAAGACGCTCTGGACTTCGGCTTCACCGGCCCCTGCTTGCGCGCCTCAGGCATGGCTTTGGACATCCGCAAGGCACACCCCTATTGGGCCTATCCCCACCTGGACTTCGACGTGCCCGTCTTCCACGCCTGTGACAACTTCGACCGCTACCGCGTGCGTATGGTGGAAATCCATCAGTCCCTTCGCCTCATCCGCCAAGCCCTCGAAAAACTCCCCGACGGCCCCGTCCTCATCGATGACTGGCGCTTCGCCCTCCCCCCCCAAGAGGCCGTCCTCAATACCATTGAGGGCACCATGGCCCACTTCAAACTCATTATGGAGGGCGTGCAAGTCCCCGCAGGAGAAGTTTATCATTCCACAGAGTCCGCCAACGGCGAGTTGGGTTGGTATCTGCGCTCGGACGGCAGCGGTCGGCCTTATAAAGTCCATATACGCGCGCCCGGCTTCCAACTCCTCTCGGCTTTGTCCAAAATGGTGAAGGGCAAACTCCTGTCGGACCTTATCCCTACTTTTGATACCATCAACATGGTTGGTGGTGAGGTGGAACAATGAACGACTCCTCCCCTAAAACACCCTCCCCGCCCACTCCGGTACCCCCACCTGCTCCCCCTAAAACCCCTCCCCCGCCTAAAAACCCCGGTATGGTTACCCTAAGCGTGGACGATAAAGAGGTGGTGGTGAAACCCGGCACCAGCCTCATTGTCGCCGCTCACCAAGTAGGCGTTAAAATCCCCCACTATTGCTATCACCCCAGGCTCTCCCTCTCCGCTAACTGCCGTATGTGCATGGTGGAGGCCTCCAATGCCCCCAAACTGGTGCCCGCTTGCCAGGCAACCGTCGCGGAAGGCCAAGTCGTTAAAACCGATACGCCCAAAGTGAAGGCCCAACAACGCGCCGTCCTGGAATTCCTCCTCCTCAACCACCCCGTGGACTGCCCCATTTGCGATCAGGCCGGCGAGTGTAAATTACAGGACTATTATGTACGTTATGACTTTAAACCCTCCCGCCTCTGGGGGCCTAAAGTCCAAAAAAATAAACGTAAGGTGCTCGGCCCCACCGTCCTTATGGATCAGGAGCGCTGCATCCTCTGTACACGCTGCGTACGCTTCATGAAGGAGGTGGCCAAGGAGCCGCAATTGGGCATTTTTGGACGCGGCTCCCACGAGCGCGTCGACGTCTTCCCGGGCGCCAAACTCGACTCCAACTATTCCGGCAACCTCGTCGAGCTTTGCCCCGTGGGCGCCCTGCTCAACCGCGACTTCCGCTTCAAAGCGCGCGCCTGGTTCCTCTCCGCCGCCCCCAGCGTCTGCACCGCTTGCTCCCGCGGCTGCAATGTCTTCGCCGATTATATGAACCAGGATTGCTTCCGCTTCCGCCCCAGGGAAAATGCGGCCGTCAACCAGTCGTGGATGTGTGACGTGGGCCGAAAAAGCTACCGCTGGGCCGGTGAAAACCGCGCCCTCCATACCCTGTCCCATGGCAAACCCGTCTCCGTCGACGAAGCCCTCAACCGAGCCGCCAGCCTCCTGCAAAAAGCCCAGGGAAGCATCGGCGTCCTTGCTTCGCCTGCGGCCTCCAATGAAGACTTGATGGCGGCACTGGCCTTCGCCCGCGACGTCCTCAAAGTCAATATGGTTTTTGTCTCAGGAAGGCCCGACGGAGCAGCGGATAAACTGCTGATGATGGCGGATAAAAACCCTAACCGTAAGGGTTTAGAATATATCGCCCTAGCCCTGGGTATAGAATTAAAACCCTTTGAAACCTTCACCCCCTCCGCCTTCCAGGCCGTCTGGGTGCTCGGCGGAGAAATGCCCGAAAGCGATATTGTCATGGCGGCGCGGCTGAAAACCGTCCCCACGGTTGTCCAGGCCCAACACGCCAGCGAATGGGCCCATGAATGCCAAGTCCTCCTGCCCGTCGCCTCACACCTCGAAACCGAATGCAGCATGACGCAACACGAAGGCCTCCTCCAGCGTTGCCGTCAGGCCTTCCCTCCCAAAGGGGACAGCGCCCCCCATTGGCAATGGGTGATGCGCTTGGCCAACTTGTTGGGCGCCAGAATGGATTGGAGCTCAGCCAAAGACGTCTTCTCCACCATCGCCCCCAGAATCCCTGAATTCGCAAATTTTGACTGGGAAGGCCAGGCCCCCTCCAAACAAAGCCGCCCCGGGCTCCCCCTCCCCGCCGCCTCTGACGGCCGCCCCCCGGCCTATCGACAGTTTGCCTGCCCAAGCGCAAAAGGATGTTCACCATGAGAAGACTTACCATTACCGTGGCATTCCTCACCATTTTCGCAAGCCTCTTCGGAGGCATGGCCGCGGCCTATGCCTTGGGCGGCTATTTGGAATCCGTCTGGTATACAGGGGCCAGCGCGCTGAGCAACCTCGTCATACTCATGTTGGTTTTCGTCATGGTGATAGCTACCTTGCTCACCCTGGCCGAGCGCAAATGGAGCGCTTTGATGCAAAACCGCGTCGGCCCCAACCGCGCACGCATCCACCTGCCGGGATTGAGCAGCCGCAGCCTGGCCGGCATCCCCCATATTATCGCCGACGTTGTTAAAATGCTTACGAAGGAGAGTTTTACCCCTAAGGCGGCTAACCGCTTCTTCTATGCCCTTGCCCCTATTCTTAGCTTTGCCCCTATCTTTGCTCTCTTTGCCATCGTCCCCGCCGGCCCTACCCTCCCTGTCTTCGGACATGAAGTCGCTATGGTCGTCGCTAACCCCAGCTTCGGCCTCCTCTATCTCTTCGCTTTGGCCTCCCTGGCCGTCTTCGGCACCGTATTGGCCGGGTGGGCGTCCAACAACAAATTCTCCCTGTTGGGCGGCATCCGCGCCTGCGCCCAAATGATCAGCTATGAAATTGCCCTAGGGCTCTCTCTGGTAGGGTTGATGATGGCTTTCGCCTCCATTCAGTTGGCCGGCGACAGCGGTATGATGGAACAACAGGCCCAATATTTGTGGGGCATACAACTGGACGGCTTTGACGTGGGCATTCCTGCTTGGGGCATTCTCATTCAACCCGTCGGCTTCTTGCTTTTCTTCGCAGCCGCTTTTGCCGAAACCAGAAGAACGCCTTTTGACATGACGGAATGTGAGTCTGAAATCATCGGCTATTTCGTCGAATATTCAGGCATGCGCTTTGGCATGTTCATGGTGGCAGAGTTTGTGGAGATGATTGTCTTCTCGGCTATCCTCACCACCCTCTTCTTGGGCGGCTATCACTTGCCCTTCGGCGGACAGTGGTTTGCAAACCTTGCCTTCTTCAAGGATTACCCCTGGGTTTATGGGGCTACCATGGGTATGGTTTTCTGGCTTAAGGTGCTGGTTCTTATCTATATCCAAATGAACATACGCTGGACATATGTGCGTTTTAGATATGACCAAATCCAAAAACTGGGGTGGAAAATTCTGATTCCGCTGGGCATCCTCAATATTTTTGTCACAGGGGCCCTTTTGTTAATGGATACCTCTATGCGTAGCTTAGGCCTTTTGGGTATCCTTGAAATCCTCCTTATCCTTATCCTTATTTCCAGCTCCCCCAAATCCTCCCTCCATAAACCCATCGGACAAAACGAAGCGCTTCCGAGCCACCACTAACTTTTTCATGCCTGTTCGCCCCAAGAGCATTTCGCCATGAGCCATTCTGAAAGCCATTCCGAGAGCCATTCTGAAAACCCCAAAAGCGCCTATGACTTTTGGGAGCGCCTCTATGTCCCTGCGCTGATTAAAGGGATGGCCATTACGACGCGGCACTTCCTGCGCAACCTGTGGTCAGAGCGCGACGACAACACCGAGGTTTTGGAGCGCAAAACCCAAAGCCTCATGGCCACGGTGGAATACCCGGAGCAGCGTGTCCCCTACCCTACGGGCTACCGCGGCAAACACCGCCTCGTCCCGCGGGAAGACGGCAAGCCGCGCTGCGTGGCCTGCTATATGTGCGCCACCGCCTGTCCCTCCCAATGCATTTATATTGAGGCGGGCGAATATGCCCCCAGCGACACAAATACGGCCTCACGCGTCATTGAGAAATACCCCACCGTCTTCATGGTCGACGTCTTGCGTTGCATTGTCTGCGGCCTGTGCGTCGAGGCCTGCCCCAAAGACGCCCTGCGTATGGACACCTCCGTGCATACTTCGCCGGAGCTGGAGCGTAAGGCTTTCCTCTATGCCAAGGAGCGTCTGTTGGCCGGAGAGCCTACCCAACACCCCAACGATCCTTGGCGACACCGCAAAAGCTCCGATGAGCCCCTACACGCCCACAAAGAAGCCCATACCCGCATTGGCGAGGACCCTTAGCCTTAGGCTTTGAGGAAGCTTGGCCGCTCGCCCAACGAGCCGACAACCCTGCGAAAACACTTGTCCTGAAGGCGGGGGGTGCCGAAGGCCGGAATGGGGGGGTGTATTATTTGCTAGACTAATCTATTAAATAAATATGTCTATTTCATAAACTCCTTTATTTGCGTATTGCATAATCATCTAAATAAAGAAAGTATAGAAATGGGTAGGGGTAACCGTTTTAGGGGCCTAGGAAAGTATACTCATAAAGCAACGGATTCCTTAAAACTGGCCAAGGGGTTTTAGGGAACTCCAGTTTGCAGGGGAATGCATATGAAAAAATATTTGTTGATTTTAGGAACTCTCCTTGCGGGAGTTGCGTTTGCACTGGACACAGAAGCTGTTCCCAAAAAAGAAGCTCAGGCGCTCACTCAACAAGCCGACGTCATCAAAATTCCAAGCAACGCGCACAGCAATGCCGCTGCGGAAATGGGGATTGTTTTCGAGTGGAACACCAAGCAAAAAGACGACTGCGTTTTGACGGTAGCGCCTCTGGCAAATGGGAGTTTCTATAGCTTCAGTTTGCTCATCCAAAGCAGCGGTGAATATACCATCGCCAACATTGACGGCCCCGGCATCTATGAAGTTGCCAAGGGCAATCACAACATTAACATGGTTTATATTGTCGGCCCAACCGTCATAGGCGCCGAGCCTGAGCCGTGCGAAATCACCTGCTCTGAAGGCTGGGTTTGCGAAGCGGAAACGAGTACATGCATTCCGGAAAACACCTGTGATGAAGGCTGGGACTATGATCTGGAAGCGGACGAATGCGTTGATTCGTGCGGCAACGCCTGCGAGGCAACAGAGTTTTGCGAAGACGGCACCTGCTTTTCATCAACAACTGATCCTGATCCTGAGCCCGATCCTGAGCCTGAGCCTGAGCCTGAGTGCAGAACAAGTCGAGATTGCGGCAGAAACCATTATTGCGAAGCGGGCATCTGCCTTCCATGCAGCGATGACCAACAAGGCAACAACAACTGCCAATAACAGCCAACAAGTCCTCTAAAAAAAGCGCCCAGGAATTTTCCCGGGCGTTTTTTTGTTTTTTCTCCTGCAGCCTGGCTTCTTTAAATTTCCATAGGGGTGTTGGTTAAAATGGGCTCTTCGAAGGCCTACAGGGCTGGTTGTTTTAAAATTCCCCTCCGTGGAGGGGTAGGGCGCCGGGGGGGGTAGTTGTTGAAAGCTCAGGACTCTAGGGTGGGGATAAAACATTTATTTCGCCCATTCGGGGGGGGAAAAAGAATCGCTTTCCAATAAAGCCGCCTGCAAGGCAAAAAAACCACCCCTTTGCCCGCCTTCTCTGGCAAACTCCCCTAGCTGTGAATGAATACCCCATACCCCCACCCCGGCCAACTCTGCTACGCAGGACATGGCAACGCATTGGAGAAGCCACTTCATTTCGCATGGGAGTCTTCATCCTGCGACGCCAAGAGGTACAAACCCAGCCACTGGACTTTTCTCCTTCTTCGCCGCCAACACATATGACGGTTACCAGCATTGAGGCGCCGGAATGGGTGAACGTCTTGGCCTTCAGGCCGGAGGGCCTTTGCTTGTTGGTACGCCAATTCCGCTTCGGCGTTTGGGCCCCCACCCTTGAAGTCCCAGGGGGTACCATAGACGCCGGCGAAACACCCGAAGAGGCCGCACACCGAGAGTTGCTCGAAGAAACCGGCCACAAAGCAGGACGCATGTTGGCTTTGGGAAAAATCCACCCTAACCCCGCCGTCCAAAATAACCACCTACACTGCTACCTCGCTTTGGACTGCCAACAAATACACAACGGGAAGCCGGATCCTCTCGAAGAAATCATGCTCGAAACTTATCCCGTCTCAGAGCTTTCACGCCTCGTCCAAGACGGCTGCATTCAAAATGCCCTGGCCATCGCCACCCTGCACCTGGGCAAACTGTCGGGACTTTTTCCCACCTAGACAGCGGGGTTTTTCCAATGGCCGGAGCGGCCGCCGCTTTTCTCCAACAGGCGCAGCCCCTCTATGCACATGCCCTTGTCCGTGGACTTCAGCATGTCCCAGGCCGTCAACGCGGCAACGGAAACCGCCGTCAACGCCTCCATTTCTACCCCCGTACGCTCACACGTCTTCACCGTCGAAACAAAATGCATGCCGCCAACTCCGGCTTCCACATGCAACTCAACCGAAGTCAACCCCAGGGGGTGACACAGCGGCAAAATGTCGGGCGTCCGTTTGGCAGCCATAATGGCGGCCAATTTCGCCGCCGCCACAACATCGCCTTTCTCCACGCGGTTTGCTTGGACTTTGGACAAAGCTTCCGAGGACATGCGCAACCAACACTCCGCTATAGCAACGCGCTCTGTCTTCTCTTTGGCCCCCACATCCACCATTTTCATAGGGGGCTCCCTACCCTAGTCCAAAATGTAGTTGCGGGGGTTTTGAGGGACGCCGTTCAGGCGTATCTCATAGTGCAAATGGGAGCCTGTCGAGCGGCCTGTGTTCCCCAGCTGCCCTATCACTTGCCCTCGCTTGACCGCATCCCCTGGCCCTACCACAATGGAGGCCAAATGCGCATAGCGAGACTTCATCCCATAGCCGTGATCTATCACTATCACCTTCCCATAGGCGCCTTCTACACTTGCAAATACCACCGTACCGTCTGCCGTCGAAACAATGTCCTTCCCGTGAGGCCCCGCTATGTCCATCCCCATGTGCGTCGAAGCACGCCCCGTCAAAGGGTCTGTCCTGCCCCCAAAACGCGAAGTCACCCACCCCTTCACAGGCCAAATGGAAGGCGTTGAGGCCCAACGAAGACGCCGCTCCAGCCAATTGCTGTAGAGACGCTCCAGGCTCGTCTCTCGCGACTCCACCGCCACCTGGAATGCCTCCAGCTGCTCCTTCAACTCAGAAGGCGTTATCTGCCCAAAAGCCACAGAAGAAACGTCAATAACATTGCGCTCAGGCCAATCCGTCGGACCCAAGGCCAAACGCCTGTCGCTGTCTTCATTCAACAAATTGCCATTGAGTTTCTGTGTCAACGCATCTACGCGAGCCAGCGTCTTCTGCGCCTGCTCAAATTGCCTGCGCACAACCAACATCTCGGACTCAAGCTGTATGTATTGCGCTCGCAAGGCTTGGCCTTGGGCTTGCTCTTTTTGCAAAGCTGTCTGTTGAAAAACAAAGAAAGCCCCCACCAAAACCAAAGCCCCAACCAACCAGAGAGGCCAAGAGGTTCGCATCAAACCTTGTCGTCGCTCGTGTCGCTCGTGAAATTTCAATCCCGAAATAACAACCTTCGCAACCTGTTTGTTCATCACCGCTTCACCTCAAAAAACCACTCTCCGTCCACTCTCGTTTTCTCCTGCCACCCTTGGCCCTCTCTTTCTTTTTAGCTCACCCTCTTGACGATTACAACCGTAATGTTGTCCTCTCCACCCCTCTCATTCGCTAAAGCGATGAGCCTTTTCGGTACCTCTTCAAAAGGAAAAGTGCTCAACGCAATCTTCTTCATCTCCTCATCTTCGACAGCATTGGCCAAGCCGTCTGAACACAAAATAAAAACATCTCCCGGCTCCGTTGATAGCCCTAAAATGTCTACCAAAACCTCTTCTTCAAAACCCACAGAACGCGTAATGATGTTTCTGTAGTTGGAGCGCTTCGCCTCCTCCGGCGTAATCATCCCCGCTTTCACCTGCTCGTTTACCAAAGAATGATCTTCACTGATTTGCTGAATCACATTCCCACGAATGAGATAGGCACGACTGTCTCCCACATGTGCGAACAAGGCATACTCTTGGTGGAGCAACAAAGCGATGACGGTTGTCCCCATCCCAGCATATTGCGGATCCTCCTGTGCATCACTGAAAATGGCCACACAAGCCTGCTCCACAGCTTCTCTTAAATATTGAGAAAATGGCGAGTCTTGCAAAGTCGCCTGACATTGAAAAGGAGACTCCGACAACTTCCAGAGATTTCTCATTTCTTTGTCAATCACTTTCACAGCCAAGTCAGAGGCCCGGGCGCCGCCAGCATGCCCGCCCATCCCATCGGCCACGACAAACAACTGCAAGTCTGTGTCCAATACAAAACTGTCTTCGTTGTGGTTTCTCTTGCGACCCACATCTGTGAGTCCAACTGACATAAGCTTCATAGTCGCACCGGCACGGCAGAGCTCAGTCTAACCCAGAAAAAAAGAAGCTTCTTCAAAATATCACCGATAAGACTCATTATCCCAAAAGCCCATGGTTGAGAATCATTTTAGCTGACATGCGGCGTTTCCTCCGCTGGTTTCTTCGCCTCGCGAAGCAAAGCCTTCGCTGCATTCAAAGTCTCCGGCGTTATGCTCGTCCCTGAAATCATCCGCGCAATCTCTTGGGTCCGCTCCCCATGAGTCCTTAGTAACCGAATCTTCGTAATGCCATGCCCACCTATCTCCTCCTTTTCTACCTTCCAATGTATGTCCGCATAGGCCGCTACTTGCGCCGTGTGCGTTACACATAAAACCTGCTTGTTTTTCCCCATCTTCCACACCATCTGCCCCACCGCATCGGCCTCTTTTCCACCAACCCCGGAATCCGCCTCGTCAAATACGCAACAAAAACACTCGTCAAAACCCATACGCGCCGCCCTTAATGCCAAGGCAAGCCTCGACAGCTCCCCGCCTGAAGCCACCTTCGACAAAGCCTTCACCGGCTCCTGCGCATGTGCAGAAAACAAAAACTCTATGTCGTCCGCACCCTCTTCACCCAACTCCGTCGGCGTTAACTCAATATGAAATTGCGCCGCCGATAGGTTGAGCCGCGCCAAATCCTCCTTGAGGGCCTGCTCCACCCTGTCTGCCGCCCCTCGGCGCGCAAGGGACAAAACCTCTGCCAACCGCATGCTCTTCGCATGGGCCTGCCCATATTCCTGGGCCAACTGCTCCGCACGCGCAACATGCTTCTCTAACGCCTCCCATTCGCGCTGCAACACCTCCTCCCGCTCAAAAATGTTTTCAAAACTGCCGCCATATTTGCGGGACAGACGGTGCAAAATGTCCAGGCGCTCCTCAACCTCCGCCAGACGGTGCGGGTCGGCGTCTATGTTCTCAACATATTTCGAAAGCATATGCCCCAGCTCGCCCAACACGCTGTCGCTTTCTTTCACCATCGCCTTCCACTCCACCACCACCTCGTCAAACTTCCGCGCCTCCTCTAAAAGGGCTTGCAACCTCCCTAACAATGCTAAAAGGCCCCCCTCCCCACACAGCAAACCCTCCGCATTCCCTATGGCCCATTTTAACTTCTCTACCCCACGCAACCTCTTCTTCTGCGCCTCCAACACCCCATCCTCCCCTCTCTTCGGCGCTACGCTGGAAATCTCAGAAAGCTGAAACTCTAAAAAAGACTTCCGCGCTTCAAGCTCGGCTACTGTCCCCCCATACGCTTTTTGCTCCACATCCAGTTGCTTCATCTCCAACATGGCCTCGCGAAACACCCTCCACGCCCCCCCCTCCTCGCGAAGCATTCCCAACGCGTCGATGAATTTACGCTGCGCTGCGGGCTCCAACAAGTCCATAAACTCCCGCTGCCCCGCAATGTCTACAAGCCCATGCATGAGTTTGGAAAGCATGCCTACGGTGGACAGCGCGCCGTTAATGTATATTCTGCCGCGCCCATCCCGGTGAATGCTCCTCTGTATCAACAGCTCACCCCCCTCCACCGAAAAACCTAAGTCCAAAAGACGCTGCTTTAATACCGGCGTACACTGGAATAGGCCTTCTACTATCGCTTCCTTCGCTCCCTGCCTTATCCAACCTGCCTCCGCCCTCCTCCCGCACAGTACGTTTAACGCATCCAATATAATGCTCTTGCCTGCCCCCGTCTCCCCTGTCAGTACTGTTAGGCCGGGCCCTAAACTTAGCTCTAATTCCTTGGCTACTATAAATTGGCTTAGCTTTAATAGACAGAGCATCCTCTCTCTCCTGAAATAAGTCCGCCTGACTCAGAGGTCGCCTCTAAACAAATCCTCCACATCCTGCTCCGTAAAACTCTTGCCCATCTCCGCCTCACCCCCCAATATGCCCAGGACAAGCTCCCTCTTGCGCTGCTGCAACGCGAGAATCTTCTCCTCAACCGTCCCCTTGGTAATGAGTTTGTAGCTGAATACGGTTCGCGTCTGCCCTATGCGGTGGGCTCGGTCCGTGGCTTGGTCCTCTACGGCGGGGTTCCACCATGGATCATAGTGGATGACATAGTCCGCCGCCGTCAAGTTGAGGCCGGAGCCCCCTGCCTTGAGGCTGATGAAAAACAAAGGGGGCCCACTGGGCTCATTAAACGCATCTACACGGGCCATCCTGTCCTTGGTTCTCCCGTCTAAATAGAGGTAGCCATATTCCTTCTCCTCTACACCCCGTACCAAAAGCTGTAACATCTCCGTAAACTGGCTAAACACCAAAGCGCGGTGGCCCTCATGCACCAACTCGTCCACCAACTGCCAAAACCGCTCAAATTTGGCAGAGGGCGGAAAACGCGTCATTCCAGGAATCTTCAACAAGCGCGGATCGCAACACACCTGGCGAAGCCGCATGAGTGCAGCCAAAATGGAAACACGCGAGCGGCCAAAACCCTGCTTCTCTATGGTTTCAAAAACCCTTCGGCGGCTCTCCTCCAACACTTCGCGGTAGAGGGCCGCCTGCTCTGTCTCCATCTCACACCACGCAATGGTTTCTGTCTTCGCAGGCAAGTCCTTGGCCACCTCCGTCTTGAGACGACGCATGACAAAAGGACGAATGCGTTGCTTCAAATGCTCTGCAATGTTTCTGTCGTTCTGCATTGCAATGGGCCGCTCAAAACGGTTCAAAAACGACTCTTCGTTGCCCAAAAAATGCGGCATCAAAAAATCAAAAATGCTCCACAACTCCTTCAAACGGTTTTCCAGAGGCGTTCCCGTCAAAGCAACGCGGGCATCGGCTTTCATCAGCTTGCATGCCTGGGCAGTTGCTGAATCGGCATTCTTAATGTTTTGGGCCTCATCCAAAATGACAAAGCGAAATGGAATTTTTCGGAGCTCTTCCACGTCGCGGCGAATCAACGCATAGGAAGTCAACACCACATCGACGGATTCAAGAATGGAGCGTTGCTCTTTTCTGTCCTGTCCATGCCAAATAAGGCAACTCAGCGAAGGAGAAAATCGCTCAATCTCACGCTCCCAGTTGGCCAAAACACTGGTGGGCGCAACCACCAAAGAAGGCTTGGCCCCCTCCTCCTGCTTCACCTTCAACAACAAGGCCAAAGCTTGGACTGTCTTGCCCAAACCCATGTCGTCCGCAAGGACTCCAGACAACTTCATTTGGTATAAAAACCAAAGCCAAGAGAGCCCGTCTGTCTGGTAGCCACGCAACACAGCCACCAACCCTTCGGGAGAGGAAATGGTGGGAATGGCGTCTATTTCTCTCAACCTGTCAATGGCCTTCTTCGCCCCCAAATCCATCTCTACACTGGCCATGCTTGAAATTAAATCCAAAGTGGGCGCTTGCGACAAAGCTATCATCGCCTTGGGTTGCTCCAAAGAAAGCCCCGCCTCGTCCAATGCCTCCACCACCTTCCCTAACTCGTCTGCATTTAGCTGCGCAAAACTCCCATCTACCAGGGGAATGTAGCGCCGGTTGGAGGCCAACCACGTCCGCAATATGGACGGCTCCGCTTTTTGGTCATCAGCCAAAAACTCCGCCTTCAACTCAAACCAGTCAAAATTGGCCATCCCTATGTGAATTTTAGGCTTCAAAAAAGAACGTACGCGGACTTGGGGCTTTTGGGCGAGCAATACCTCCCATTCGGGGGGGAAACCTGTCTTCCCTGAAGACCAAAACTCTATGGCCGCATCCCCCGTTAACTCAAAAAATTGGCTCGCTGAATTAAAATTAAACCCCGCCGAAAGCAACTGCGCCACGGCTTCCCGCTCCTGGTTGCTTGAGCGAAGCACCAACCAACGCTGCCCCGCATGCTCTTGCAACACATAGCCAACCTCCGTCGAAACAGGCGCTACGGGCACCAGCACTCTCTCGCCATATTTGGCAACCAGCTTGGCGCGTACCTGCTCTATGCTCCCTTCTAAGGTTATGATAAAAAAAGGTTTAAGCCCTTCTTCAACCTTTAACCCTTCTGCGCGAAACCCCAAATGGTAGCGGGGCAATACCGAAGAGAGATAGGAAAGCAAGCTGTCCAAATGAGACAGCGCAAAAGAGAGGGAAGGCTCCGCAAACCACTTGCGCAAAAGCCGCAAAGGAAACTCCGGCTCCAATCGGTGCAAAGTCTGCCCACACAAAACCCAACTTTGTAGGCCCGAAACAAGAAGCACGTCCTTGAGTCCCGTCGTCTCCCCACCTTCATGCACCAGCCTAAACTCTGCAACAAGCCCGTCTTCCTTTTGCGTCAAACACAGCAGAAGCTTGGAAGGCGCCCCAGAAAAAATCAGCGGCGTCCCTCGGTAAATAACGCGCCGCTCCTTCAGCAAGGGAAACAAACCGGCCATCTCTTCGTCACTCAAAAAAACACGGCCGTCAAACCGCGTTTCGCGTTTCACCAACTCTTGAAATATTTTCTCATCCACAGGAGAAATGGGCAGCCTCGCCTCCAGTTGCCTGGCCACATGTACCCCCCCTTTCCCGGGCGCATCCAAATGACGTATGTCCACCGTCCAACGGTGAGTTTGCCCCTTCACCGAAGAAACATTCAGCCTATAGAAAAACTCAAACTCAGGCACAGCCGAAAAGCCGGACCACTGCTCCATCTGCACCAGCACCGGCTGCGAAGCAACACTGTCCGCCTTGGACTGGTTTTGGTTCGCACGCAACTTCGCAAGGTAGACAAGGGCAAGCCCTACGACGTGCTTGCAGTGGGGGCCCTTTTTCTCCCAGCCCGCACAGTTGCACTTGGAGTCTATGCCGCTGGAGTTGGGCCCAACCTGCACCTCATAGCGCTGCCCCTGGGAGCCAGACACCTGGCCTATAATGCACGTGTCTTCAACAGCGCTGAGCAAAACCCGACGCGTCTCCGCATAGGTGCGGCCCTTCTGGAAAACGGTGGGTTGTACCTCGGCTTTGAGGGGTTTGAGCCAACTGCCATCGTCTGGGTTCGGTATTCTCATGGAAGCGCGCGGACAAACCTTTCTCCTAACAACTTCAACGCCCAACAGCCAGAAGTTTCCTCCCCCCTCACCTCTCCCCCCAATGCAGCTTTTTGCGCAATACGCCAAAATGACTCAGGGAGGGACTGCGTATGAGAAAAACCCGGTTCTCCGCTTTCTGTATCTCTAGCCAGTCCCCACTCTTCAACGGAATTCCCCCCGTCCCGTCTATGGTTAAAAATACGTCGCTCACCTCACGCTTGAGTACAATTCGTATTTTCTGGTTAGAGGGGACAACTATGGGGCGCTGCGTAAGTGCATGGGGGCAAATCGGCGTCAAAATCAGGCAGTCTGTGGCAGGGTGGACAATCGGCCCCCCCGCCGCCAAACAATAGGCCGTGGAGCCCGTCGGCGTGGAGCAAATAATGCCGTCGGACTTGTAGACGGCTATCAGCTCCCCGTCTATCCACGCTTCGTGATCTGCCATCCTCGCCAGGACACCTTTGTTCACCACCACATCGTTCAACGCCTCATCCGTAAAAATGGGCTCCCCCTCGCGAAACAGCCTACACACCAACTTCATGCGCGAGTCAACCTGCGCTTGGCCCGCCAAAAACTTCTCCAAAGCCCCCACCACCTCCTCCTTGGCCGTCTCCGTTAGAAAACCAAGAGAGCCTAAATTCATGCCGAGAATGGGTACCTGACGCCCCGCTAATAAACGCGCCGCCCGAATAAATGTCCCGTCCCCGCCTAATACCAATACCAAATCCGCCTTCTGCCTAAGCTCCTCCTCCGCTAATACCTCCCAACCCAACTCCTCTGCTAAACTGAAGGCTGCCCAAAAAGTTTGCTGCGGAAACTGGGCCTTCAAGGAAATGGCCCATTCAAGGGCTTGCGCTTGGCCAGGTTTAGCAACGAGTACAATGTTTTTTAGGGTATTCACGGCATTCACATAAGCTATATAAAGGGTTTTATCTCCAAATACTTGAGTGCTTTTGACATGCCTTGCTTTTCATGCGAGTTTTTGCGCGAGGCCTTGAGTCGTCTATGGACTTATTTGAGCAGGCAGCCATCCAGGACTTCCATTTGCGCGCCCCCTTGGCAGAGCGCATGCGTCCACGCAACCTGGACGAATTCATCGGCCAAACACATTTGGTCGGCCCCGGGAAATTTATACGGCGGGCCATTGAAACCGGTAACCTCCCCTCCCTCGTCTTCTGGGGACCCCCCGGTAGCGGTAAAACCACCCTCGCCCGCCTCATCGCCCATGCAACCCATGCGGCCTTTGAGCCCATTTCCGCCGTCAGCGCCGGCGTGCGCGAGCTTCGAGAAACCGTCGTCAAAGCACAGGAGCGTTGGCGCTTTCACCGGCAGCTTACCCTGCTCTTCGTGGACGAAATCCACCGCTTTAACAAAGCCCAACAGGACGCCCTCCTCCCCTATGTCGAAAACGGTACCCTTATTCTCCTGGGGGCTACCACAGAAAACCCCTCCTTTGAAATTAACGCGGCGCTGCTCTCCAGGCTTCGGGTGGTCAGCCTCTATGCCTTGGACGAGGAGCAACTTCGCTTCCTGCTTTCTCAAGCCTTGCAAAGCGAGCGCGGGTTTGGAGGAAAGCTGCAAGCAGACGAAGACGCCCTCACCCTTATTGCCCAAAATGCCTATGGGGATGCGCGCCAGGCCCTCACCCTGCTTGAAATGTGCTCCTTCCATGCCGAGGGCAACATTGGGGTGAAAACCGTGGAGGAGGCCATGCAGCAAAACAGCTTCCTCTATGACAAACATGGGGAGGAGCATTATAACGTCGTCTCCGCTTTCATTAAGTCCATGCGCGGATCGGACCCGGACGCGGCCGTCTATTGGATGGCGCGTATGCTGGAGTCCGGCGAGGAGCCCCGCTTCGTCGCCCGGCGCATGCTGATTTTTGCCTCGGAGGACGTCGGCAATGCGGAGCCGCGAGGTTTGCTTGTGGCTGTTGCCGCCATGCAGGCTGTCGAAATGCTCGGTATGCCGGAATGCCGCCTCCCGCTCACCCAGGCAGTTACTTTCCTGGCTATGGCCCCTAAATCCAATACGGCCATCTCCACCTATGACTCTGCCAAAAGCAGCATTCAACGCTATGGCCCCCTGCCTGTCCCCCTCCATTTGCGTAATGCCCCTACCCAGCTGATGAAGTCTATGGGTTATGCCGCGGGTTACCAATATCCCCATAACTTTAGCGGACACTATGTGGTGGAAAATTATCTCCCTGAAGGCCTGCGCGGCGAGCGCTTCTTCTTCCCCTCTGAAAACGGCGAGGAGCGCGCTGTACAAGCCCGCTATGCACAACTGCAAAAACTCAAACAGCCCAAGGAGCCCGGCGAAAACGGTTAGGGCTTGGGAATGCTATTGGGAATGCCCAAGCAAAGCTTCCAGCTGCACACGCATGCGCCTTGCGGCAAGTCCACGGTGCGAAATTTGGGCTTTTCCCTCACGCGTCAACTCCGCCATGGTTTTTCCGTTGGGGAGCTCAAAGAGCGGATCATAACCAAAACCATGCGCGCCGCGCGGTGCACAGGCAATCCTCCCATAACACGCCCCCTCGGAAAAAAACACCCTCCCATCCGGGAAGGCCAAACACAGGACGCATGAAAAATGTGCCGCGCGCTGAGCTTCGGGGCAGTCCTTCATCTCGTTCAAAAGTCGGGCAATGCGCGCAGCATCGCTCTCGGCATAGCGGGCAGAATGGACGCCCGGCGCGCCTTGCAAGGCATCCACACACAAACCCGAATCGTCCGCCAGGCTCGGCAGTTTTGAAGCCTCGGCAAAAGCTTGGGCCTTGCGCTGCGCATTTTCAGCAAAGCTTGTGCCGGACTCCTCAACATCCAAATGAAGCCCTAGCTCCACCGGTGTCAGCAAAGTCGCAACGCCCTCCAACAAGGCAGAAAATTCTCGGAGCTTCCCTGCGTTTTGACTGGCAAGCAAAACCTTCATCCGTCCAATACCTGCTTTTGGAGTTGAATCAACACCTCCACCGCCCCAAACCCCGCCTCCAACATCTCATTCAGTTTGTCTTGACTGAAACTGCCCTTCTCGGCCGTTCCTTGCAATTCAACGAGTCTACGCCCCTCCAGCGCAACCAAATTCATGTCTACTTCAGCAGTGGAATCCTCTGCATAGTCGAGATCGACGCATACGTGCCCCTTGCAAATACCCACGGAAACAGCAGCCAAAGGCGTCAACTTGGGCATGGCCAACAAACGCCCATCCTTCTTCATTTTCCGCATGGCCAAAACCATGGCCACATAGGCCCCCGTAATGGACGCAGTCCGCGTTCCACCATCCGCCTGAATCACATCACAATCCAAAGTCAATGTTCGGCTTCCCAAGGCCTTTAAGTCAACGCAGGCACGCAAACTCCGGCCAATCAACCTCTGTATCTCCAGCGTCCTTCCCGTCTGTTTCCCTTTGGCCGCTTCGCGCTGGGTGCGTTCCTGGGTTGCACGCGGCAACATTCCATATTCCGCGGTCACCCACCCCAAACCCGTGCCCAGCACATGCGCAGGGACACGCTCTTCAACGGAGCACGTCACGTGTACTTGTGTATTGCCAAACTCAATTTGGACAGAGCCTTCTGCATGCAAAGAAACATTCGGAACAATTTGGACGGGCCGCATGGAAAGCAAACTTCGTTGTTGAGAGCGCATAGCCCCCCCTTCTACTACTGAGAAACATCTTCACGCTGCAAAAACTTCAATATGCCTTGAGTCACCGCCTTGCTCAACAAACGTTGGTATTCGGCATCCTTCAGTTTTTTGAGCTCCCTTCCATGAGAAACAAATCCAAACTCTATCAAAATGGCCGGCGCATTCACGCCTGCCAACACCAGAAAAAGCGCTTGCTGCACCCCTCTGTCTTTGGCTCCACTCACACGAATCAACGCTTCTTGCACCATATGCGCAAGACGAGAAGACGCCATGTGGGATTGCGTCCGCTGCAAATCAGCAAGAATTTTTTCAAGAATGTCCGCGTGTTGAGATTTTACATGCAAGGCTTTGTTTTCAAGCGCGGCTACCTGGCGCGCACGCTCTGTGGAAGCACGTGCCGCAAGAAAATAGGTTTCAATCCCATGGCTCTTGAGTCGATGCTCGTGCGAAATCGCATTGGCATGCAAGGAAATGAAAACAGCCGGCTCTTTTTCGTTGGCCCGCTTAACACGCTCATGCAGAGACACCCCTACATCGCTGTCACGCGTCAAGTGGACTTCCAACCCTTGTTGCTCCAAATCTGCTTTGAGCAACAAAGCCAAAGCCAACGCAAAATCTTTCTCACGAAAACCCCCTGCTTGGGCGCCAGGCTGTATGCCTCCATGGCCTGGATCTAAAACAATCACAGGAGCTGCAAAACCTAACATTGTCTCCAAAAGCAGCGGAAGAACCCAGCTCATCTCACAATGGCTCCCTTTGGGGTTTGTCCCCCCCCGTCTCCACCACGCCTTTATCGGAATCATCCAACCTCATGAATATTTTTTAATCGCCAGAGA
The DNA here is from genome assembly GCA_009781495.1 of Cystobacterineae bacterium. Taxonomy (GTDB): domain Bacteria; phylum Myxococcota; class Myxococcia; order Myxococcales; family Myxococcaceae; genus WRKR01. Next base: position 36,774 of record WQYA01000005.1, on the reverse strand, counting down.
AAAACATGCGCATTCAGTCCCTGTGCCTGCAAAATTTGCCTCGGCTTTGAATGCAGAAATGCGTCTTCCTAGGAAGCCAAAACATAGCCGCGGCGAATCAACTCTAGGACAGATTCAGAACATTTGGCGTCATCATCCTCGGAGTGGTCCAGAACCAACTGGAAAACACCGTGGTTATAAATCAACTGAAGCACGTCCAACTGCTCCTTGCTGAGCGCATTTAAAGGGGACTCCAGCGGTTTGACAATGCTCAAAACACTCGCCAATGAAGGCAAGTTTTCAAGACGTCGAAGCTCATCATATTGGCGCAAAGCTTCCATCAAAAGAGATTCGATGGACTCTTCCATCTCGTTCGGAAAATGTGTCTCGTCTGCCCCCAACAACTCAAAATCACCTTCATTCCAAGTGACAATCCGCGAAAAGCTCTTCCGGGGCGATAGGCTTGGAGCTCCCTCAACGGATGCATGGTAAACCTGCCCTTGACGCATATAAATGCGCCCTTCTTTGACTTCTCCTTCGCTTGTCTTTTGCCCTTCAACTTGCTCCTGCTGCCTGTCCTTGAAGAAACCGTGCACCACCAACATCCCCGTTCTCTTGGAATGGTGAAAAAGCTGCAGCAAATCCGGCAAAGGCAGCGCTTTCAGCTTCCCCATCATCGCCCTTTCCTTCGACTCCTTTGACAAAGACAACGCCCTGAGATGCTCCCCCCCCACCGTCCCCTTTTCCTCTGGCAAAGACAGCATCTCTAGCTTTCCATGTACCCCCGTTTTCGTAACACGTGAGAAATTGACGTCGGCCACTTGCAATAATTGCGCTTTGGCCTCCGCATTATCCACTGCCTGCAGCTTGTCGGTCCGTAGGAGATGAAATTCAGAAATGCCAATGCGAATACAATCGCCTTCCTCTAAAAACTTCGCCGATACCTTCTCCTCGTTGACGATAACCCCATTGGTCGCTCTCTTGAGCACTATCGTCCCATTGGTAGAACCCAAATCCTCCAAAAAAACCTTGCCATTCGAAAGCGTAAGCCTCGCATGCTTGCGCGAAACCATGTCCTCAGGAAGAGAAATGTCTAGGTCAGGCTTGCGTCCAATAATAACGGGCTGATCTGACCGTATGGGAAATTCTCCCCCGGCATATTTCCCCGATGTGAATTTGAGGACATAATTGCCTCCAGAATTGGAATTCAAATCCATGCCTCCGAGATTACCAAACCAAGAACACGTTTCCCCTCACCGCTTCTCAATCAAATTCATATACATCTTCGCAACCCGATGATTCGGGCTTCGCTGAAGCACATATTCCCATGCAGCCTTTGCCTCCGCTGTTCGATCCAGCGAATATAAAACCAATCCATAGCGTACCCTCGCTGGAAAATAATCCGCCTGCATTTGCAATATATGACTCAACTCCTCTAATGCCTTCTCCCTATCCCCTCCTTCCATATAAGCATTGGCCAACTTTAAACGAATGTCTACAAACTCAGGACATAAGTCCAGCGCCCGCTGATATTCTGCAACACCTTTCTCAAACCAGCCAGCAGAAGTTAAAATCTCTCCAATTTCTGAATAGCGATTGGCTATTTTTTGCTTGACGTAGGCGTCTATTTCTCCAGTAGGACTTAGACGAATATGCCTCGCCTTCTCTTGAGCCTCGCGCGCCTCCTCATAGAGGCCCAGCTCCCCCAATGTCAAGGATAACCCCAGCCAAGCATCCGCATAGCTTGCATTTAATTCAATCGCAGATTCAAAAAATTCCTTGGCTTCCTTCAACGCCTGCCGCTCGTGCGCCATCATGCCAAGCATGAAAAAAACATCCGCATAACGCCCTCCACCCTCCACCACCTTCCGCAAACACTCCTCCGCTTCATAGTATTGGTTCTTCTCAAAAAAACCCTTCCCCAACGCCACCTGCTGCCAAACAGCTTCATTCATAAAAAAACCTCATGGTATGTCCGCACGCTGAAGCTTGCCATCTGCCCCTCTCCTGAGAAAAAATGAACGCCAACCCGATGCCCCTCCTCCTTCTTGCCTCACCCTCTCTATTTCCTGGCTGATACGCGCCCCTTCTCGCTCCAGACGTATGTTCCATCCCAGTGTGCCAGGCGCCTCTCCCTCCGCCTCTTGCCCCTCTTGTTCGCTGAGAAACCACAACACCGCTTCAAGCCGTGGAAAACAACCTTCTGTCGCTTCCCATCTCCCTCCTTCATACACGAATTCTACGCGCTCAAAGCCTAAAGAACGAATGTATTGCTCTTTTTTTGAATCCAAAATACCCCAAACCCCATCCAAATCCAAGGTGCCTATGACTTGCGCCCGCTTCCTGTCCTCTTCTAACACAACCGTCAACCGCTGAAAAAACATCCGCTGAACTCTCAACAGCTTCGGCTTCTCACCCCCCCCTATCGCCCGCTCATAAGAACCCTTGCTTTCACACATTTTGAGCTGACCCAATATTTCAGTTTCGGGATTCTTCCACAAAGCACACCCCAACCCCCATAAGACAAATACCATATGAAGAATTCCCCAACAGCTTCGTCTCCCCATGGCTGATAAAACCTCAAATAACTGCATAATATTATTCAGGAACAGCAGGGCCTCCACCCACGTCCTTCGCCTTTAAACGCTCCAACAAAACCCTCGCTTCCTTCACCGCCTCCGAATTCGGAAAGCCTTGAAGCAAACGCTCCAAACTCTCTTTGGCCGCGGCTATGTCGCCTAAGGCAAGGTTTGCCCTATATAAACCTAGAAATACATCCCCCTCAAAACCCCCGTCCCCATAGTCGCGAGCAATGTTCTCAAGCCTCCCTATGACGGCAGGCCAGTATTTTCGTTTGGCATAAAATTCGGCAACATATAACTCGTGCTTGGCCAGACGCTTGTGGGTTTTTGACAACAACTCGCGAGCTTCCTTCACATATTCAGAATTGGGATAGTCCTTTAGAAAGGCCAACAAGGAAGAACGCGCCGCACGTATGGCGGTTTGCTCCTTCTCATATGCAGGCGGCAATATAAAAAATTCCGAAGGCATCTCCTCAAAATAGGTCAGCGCTAAACGAAACTTCGCCCAATCCGCTTTGGGGTTGGTCGGATGGCTCTTCACAAAATCCTCATAACGAACCCTTGCCGACACCGAATCCGCTCTCGCAAAATCCACATCCGCTAAACGTAATTCCGCCGTCGCCGCAACCTCCGAATAGGGAAATTTCGTGACTACCCGCTCATAATAACGCTGCGCTACCACCCAGTCCTTGCTCGCATAGGCCACCTCCCCACGCCTCAAATTCTCCTGGGCCTCGTCCGAATAAGTCAACGAGAGATGGTCTGTGGATGTCGTCGCACAGGCAAAACAAAACCAACTGTATAGCCACCACTTTTTCATGACGCGCATAACCTAGTCTTCTTTAGAAAATGCTTCAACTTAAGCTTTCAGGTACCTCTATACTTATTTTCTCCAAATGAACACCCTATATGGAGTGCAATATGTTCTGGATTTGAAATTTAGGGCGGTTTATGCCTTCACTTGACCATGCACCCGATTACGGCACGCTTCTTGTCTTTCTCCTCATCTAAAAAAACCCTGCTCCTCATTCAAAAAGGAATGCCCCTAGACTCAGAAGAACTCTGTTTTTCTAAAGCCGCAGAAAGCAGACCCGAGTTGACAGAGCTTATTTTAAATTCCAAAAGCAACAAACCCGAAGGCGTGCAACGCGCTTTGTTTTGGCTTTCTCTCAAAGCAACACTGCTCAGCCTCAAGCAAAATCCCATGTTCATGGCTGCATTTTCAGAAACAGAATCGGCACTTCTGGCAGAAGGCGCAACAGATGAACAATCGGAATCTCTGTTCTTGTCTTGCTTGTTCGAAGAAGCCTATGAAAGCGAACATGACTTCTCCGAGTTTGATGCTGAATTTGTCCTGGAATCCATTCAAACACTTTCTCGCTTGGCCTCTTTGGACGAAGACAAACTTCAAAATTTAAGGTTGGAGTTTGAAAAACACGCCCAAACCATTCCAGCTGTGGAATGGAAGATTTTCAATGCCTTCTTCAATGAATTCTTCGAAGAAGGACTCGAAATCCCTTCTGAAAAACATATGGAAGCACTCTATGAACAGTCGCCTTCCATAGAGGAAACAGAACTCAATGTGTTTTTGGATTTTTTGGAAGCCAAAAAAATTATCGGCCCCTTAAGAAAGCAGAAACTTCTGGCTAAAGCCATGCAAACAAAGGAATCTCTTCGCCAAACATAAAACAGTTTATCAAATATCTCAAAGAAATGCTGACTTCATAAATCCAGGAACTTTTGATAGACAATCTGCATAAAGGCTTTGCCTTTTTTGAGCGTTTCCTCTGTGTTGTCACAACTGGTTTCAAAAATCGTTTTTTTCATGTTGACGTCATAGACAAGCTTGCAGCCATCTTCAACAACTCCAAAACCTCCTACATAAGAAAAAAATGCAAAACCGGTGTGCTCTGAAGACAACAAATCTCTTCCAAATTCAAACTCATTCGCTCTCATTCCCAGTTGAGCCAATAAAGTCTTCGCTATGTCTGTTTGAGAACCCACTTCGGAAACACGCTTGCCTCTCCAAGCCTCTGCAATAGGGTTTCCAAAAAACAACATGGGAATATGAAATCTCTCGGGAATGAGCCTGTTCGTTAAATTTTCAGGAAGATAGTGTCCATGATCTGCAACCAAAACAAACAATGTGTTTGGATACCATTCTCTCTGTTGCGCTTTTTTGAAAAAATCTTCCAATGACTTGTCTGTATAATAGGCTGTGCTTCTAAATTTGGATTGCAAATCATCTCCTGAAAAATAGCTTTCTCCAGGAACTTCAAAGGGCTCATGATTGCTCAACGTGAGGAATGTTGAAAAAAATGGGGGAGACTCCTTGTCTAAAAAATCAACTAAAAAATCCAAAACAACACCGTCATGGGCGCCCCATTTGGAATTCTTTTCGTTTCGCTGAAAAAAATTCCCGTCTATAAGCTTATCCGTCCCTTGGCTTAGCAAAAAAGATTTAATGTTGAAAAATGCGGCATCCCCGCCATAGACAAAAGAAGTCGCATAGCCTTCTCGCTTGAGACTTTTTATAATGGATGGAAGCTTTTCATTCTTCTCAGGAATGGTGATGATAGACTGGCTTTCCTGCGAAGGAAAACCGCTGAGTATGCCAATGAGACCCTTGTCTGTTCTGTCGCCTGTCGCATAGAAATTCTCAAAAAAAACAGATTGCGTCGACAATCTATCCAGAAAAGGCACCCCTTCAACCTCCCCTCCCAATGCTTTCATTAAACCCGCTGAAAAAGATTCTAAAATGATGAGTATAACATTGGGCCTCTCTAAAAGAACCATCGGTTTCCCAGGAGAATAGGCCGGGGGCTTCAAAATGTTATCCACCACTTCACGGGCTTCATCCTGAGCATATTCCATATGAGGATGGGTGGTGTTATTGCGTGTCTTCCAAATGTTATGCAATAAATTCCATTCCGTATTCAATGCTGCATGATTCAGGACATGTTTGTTCGAAAAATAAACAGCAGATTGATTCATGGTCGCAACACCTAACCCGCCACGAATCATAATGAATAATCCAATGGATACCAATAGAAAAACCACCCCGCCCCACCGTTTCTTTAATGAAGAAATAGAAATATCTCTTAATATAAAATGCCCTAGGGAAAAACCTATCACCACCATTAAAGAAAAAATAACAATAGAAATAAAAATGGGCGAAGAGAGAGAGCTGATAATGGATTCACGCGGAAAATTAAAAAAAATCTCAACAGCACGGTAGTTGAGTTTGTTTCCCCATTCGCGGTAAATGTTTAAATCTACCACGTTTAAAAAGGATGTTATAACAATAAGTGTGTCTTGATATATAACTAGAAATACTTTCCAAACCTTAGAAGGGAGAGACAAAGTATAAAGAATTGTCCCAACAAGGAAGGGTAGAATAAAAAAATAGCCCGCCATCGACAAGTCTTGCCGCAAACCAAAATAAAATATTTGCAACAATTCCTGAAAGGCAGCCCCTTCAAAAGAAGGCCAGTGCCAAAAGACAAATACCCAACGCCAAACAGCAAAATAAAGCAACCAACAAAAAATAAACCTGATTGCTAGGCGCATGGACAAAAACGTCTTCTAAAACAATAAACCCCAACAACAAAATGAAACAAAAAAACAAACAGGCCAGGGCGCCCCTGGCCCCAAAAAACTTAGCGCTTGGAGAACTGGAAGCGCTTTCGGGCTCCAGGACGTCCGTATTTTTTGCGCTCAACCGCGCGAGCATCCCGCGTCAAAAGGCCCGCCTTCTTGAGCGGAAACCGAAAATCCGGATTGAGCTTGCACAAGGCCCGCGCCAAACCGTGGCGAATCGCCCCAGCTTGCCCCGACAGCCCGCCTCCTCGTACGTTCACCTGAATGTCTATCTTCCCTAGCTGCTCCAAAATCTGCAAGGGCTGCTGGAGAATCATTTTGGAAGTCTCCCGGCCAAAATAGTCGTCCAAAGCGCGTCCGTTGACAACCACCTCCCCCGTCCCCGGTTGAATCACCACCCTCGCCGTGGATTCCTTGCGGCGGCCTGTTCCATAAAAAGATGCTAATTCTGCCATTGCCCTGTCTTTCAAAAAAGTTAAACCTTCAATTCCAAACTCTGGGGTTGCTGCGCCACATGAGGATGCTCGGCGGACGCATAGACGCGCAGTTTGGTCATCATCTGCCTCCCCAGCGCGTTGCGCGGCAACATCCGTCGCACGGCATTGAGGACAATGTCCTCCGGGTGGCGCTCCTGAAGCTTTTCATAGGTGGTCACTTTCAAGCCACCCGGGAAACCTGCATTGGGGTGCCGGTAATAGAGCTTGTTGGTCTCTTTCTTCCCCGTGACACGCACTTTCGCCGCATTGACGACAATGACATGGTCTCCCGTATCCATGGAGGGCGTATAAATGGCTTTGTGCTTGCCCTTCAGAATGCTCGCAATTTGACTCGCAACACGACCGAGGATTTTGCCATCCACATCCACTATGAACCAAGAGCGCTGTATGTCCGCGGGCCTGGCGCTGTATGTCCTCTGCGACATTTCTTCAAACTCCATTCTGTATACCTGAAAACAGGTGCCCTTCTACTGGGAGGGAGCTGTTTATTGAGGGAATCGACGAATGTCAAGTCCCATGCGCAAAACCCATGCCTAAACCTTTGGATAACACTTAAAACCACATTTTGTCTTGTCCATTTGCCTGTGCCATTAAAACCGAATAAATAAGCTTAAGGAACTTATACCCCACCTTATCCGCATGGATCGTACACATGGACCGCAGAGAATTTCTTGAGCAACTCAACCTCCTGACGAAAAACTTCGCGACCGAGCCCATCAACCCCGTCAGCTATGGCTGTGAAGAATGTGCTCGCTGCGCACACTGTACCTTCTGCCGCCAGTGCCAAGACTGCTATCAATGCACACACTGCACCCAATGCAAACTGTGCAACAACTCGGTTCATTGCGTGGACTGCACCTCTATGTCCAACTGCGCTTATTGCATACGCTCCGAAGGCTGCGGCGACAGCGCCTATCTCGTCTTGAGCCGAAACCTCACCGAATGCAACTATTGCTTCGGTTGCGTCGGCCTCCACAGAAAAGACTTCCATATCCTCAACCAAAGCTTCTCCAGAGAGGCCTATTTCAAACTCACCGCACAGCTTCGAAAAGAGTTGGAGCTAGGCTGAACGTTTCTCTTGGATGAACTGCAGCTGCGGTTGGGCCTTGCGCAAGACAAAGTCTTCTGTCACTTCACATGACAAAATGCCCTTGCGGTAGGGGACGTCATACATCAAATCCAACATCAGCTCTTCCAGAATGGAGCGCAACCCACGAGCGCCTGTGTTGCGACGCATCGCCTCTTGGGCAATGGCTTTGAGCGCCGCAGGCGTAAACGTCAACTTCACCTTCTCCAACTCAAACAACCATTGGTATTGCTTCGTGAGGGCATTCTTCGGCTGCGTCAGTATGGTCACCAAATCCGCTTCGTTCAAACCGTCCAGCGTCGCAACAACGGGCAAGCGCCCTATAAACTCGGGAATCATCCCAAACCGCATCAAGTCGCCAGGCTCTACTTGTCGCAACAAATCCCCCGTGCTGCGTTCATTGGGCCCCTGTAGCTGCGCACCAAAACCCAAACCTTTTTCGCCTACCCGGTGTTTGATTATCAGCTCTAGACCGTTGAACGCCCCCCCGCAAATAAACAAAATATCCCGCGTGTTCACCTGCAAAGACTCATGCTGGCCATATTTCTTCGCACCCTTGGGGGTTACGTTTGCCCGCGTCCCCTCAATAATCTTCAACAGGGCTTGCTGTACACCCTCACCCCCCACATCCCTTGAGGGAGAGGGAACATCCGTCTTGCGGGCTATTTTGTCTATCTCATCTATAAACACTATCCCCTTGGAGGCCCGCTCTACGTCATATTCCGCATTCTGAAGCAGGTTCTGAATGATGTTTTCGACGTCCTCGCCCACGTAGCCCGCTTCGGTGAGACTCGTCGCATCCGCAATCGTAAACGGTACATTCAAAAGCTTCGCCAAAGACTGCGCCAGCAAAGTCTTCCCAGAGCCCGTCGGCCCCAAAAGCAAAACATTCGACTTCGAAAGCTCAAGCTCCTCGCTCTTCCTCTGCCCCCCACGGGACTTGGCCGGCTTTTTGACATAAACACGCTTGTAGTGGTTGTAGACGGCCACAGACAAAACTTTCTTCGCCTGCTCTTGCCCCACCACATAGCCGTCTAGAAAATTCTTTATCTCCAGGGGAACCGGCACCTGAAAGGAAGACGGCGTCCCTTCCTCCTGGCTCTCTCCTATAATCTCATCGCATAAACGTATGCATTCGTCGCAAATATAAACGGAAGGACCGGCTATCAGCTTGCGCACTTCCTTCTGCGGCTTCCCGCAAAAAGAACACGACAAACCTCCGCTTGGCTCTCCCTTCTTCACCTGTATCTCCTTATCTGCATTCCCCCCTCGTCTCTCCCTCTCTATTCACAAAACCATCTTCCTTGTCAAAGGCATTTCAGGAATAACCTGTTATGCCCATCAGCTGCGCACCTTCCAGGAAATGGACCAATTCACAACCGCTTGGTCTCCATCATAGGGCGCAAACGGCCACTTCCCCATCTCTTGCAACAGACAGGACTCCAACTCCTTGCCCTTGTAGCGCGCATGCTCTACCCAAAGGTTGTTCACTCGGCCATTGTTCGAAATGGTAAACCCAATCGGAATCTTCACAAGGTCTCCCCGGTTCCATCCATCCACCGTCTTCACGTTGTTCTGCAAACACGACAACAACCTGCGCTGGTTGGAATCCAATACTTGTTTGATGCTGTCCGGGTTCCACTGAATGTCCGTCGTTATGTCGTCTACCCAGCCGCTGGCCCCCTTGCTGCCCCCCTCCGCTGCTACCCTCCGCCCCCCCCCAGACAGTTTGTTGCTGTCCTGATAGGAAAGCAAAGGGTCCGTTTCTTTTGAAGGCTCCTTGGGAGAACGACGAATGCTGACAACATCCGAACCGAAATCCGCAAAGGCCAAACTGTCGGTGGGCTCCGTCGTCTTGCTCTTCGCCAAATCCGTGCTGATGTAAAACACGGCTATGGAGCTGAGCAGCAGGAGAACCAATACACCCGCAGCAGCTATGAGACGACGCTTCCGCTTCGCCGTTGCCCGCTTCTCCGAAAGCACTTCCACCCGCCGCTTCGCCTTCGCCTTCGCCAATGCAACAGCAAAAACCCCTATCTCCCGAAGAGGCCTAAAGGCTTCCCCTCCCAACTCCTTCGCCTCTATGTCCTCACCCAGTTCCCCTTCTAAAATCCTCTGCTCCAATTGCTCTTTGTCCAATGGACCTAGAATCAGCGCTCCTTGACGAAACAGCCAACGACTCGACATGCCCTCAAAACCCTCCCAAGTTGTTGCCCTCTGGCTCTGGTATGGTATGCATCCATTTCATGGTTATCAATCTCAGCCTCTAATGCCAACCACTCAGGCCCCTTTCATCCAAGCCCTAACAACAACAGGTTACAAGCAAAATCCGCTCGACAAATGTGGGCTCAAAACCTTGAGCCTCAGCCGCCTGGCTTGCCTCTGCCGCTTCAGCCAGCTCTTATATATAAACCCGTTTCGCACCATTTCATGCTCTTGCCAATATATAGGCCACATAGCTCGCTAATAAACCTAAAATAACACTGGAAAAAATGTAGAGAAAAGCAGACTGCATGTGCCCTTCCCTTAACAAAATGACCGTTTCGTTCGAAAATGCAGAAAAAGTCGTGAAGCCGCCCAATAGGCCCGTTGCTAAAAACAACTTCCATCCATCCGAAAGTTGCCCCCTGTCGAAAAAACCAAATACAAGGCCTATCAGAAAACAACCCGAAAGGTTCACTGCCAACGTCCCCAGGGGAAAAGGCTTAACCGTCCTGGCCTGTATCCATAATGACAATATATGGCGTAAAACCCCACCTATAAAACTGCCTGCGCCTATGGCTAAAATAAGTTTCATAGCCCCCCCCTCCCCGCCCCCTTAGGGGCCCCCTCCCCTCCGCTTGTCGTCATATTTGCTCAATAAGTCGGCAATGGCCTCCCGCAAATATTCGCTCTGGCGTATGCGCGTCCTCTGCGCAAGCTGCTTGAGGGAACGCAATTTGACGTCATTCAGACGGAATACAACCGACAACAAACGCTCTTTCGTAGGCTCCATGTGGCATAGAATCCCACATTCGCGTGGGCTGTCAAAATCTCTGCCTTTTCAAGGCCAAGGGAGCTCCCTTGCGGTGCTTCGTGTTCCCGTTTCGTGAAGGCGAGGCTTGGGCGATGAGAAAGTGTCAAAGTGGAAGCGGTCTAGCGGAAATTCATTCGGCCGGAGCGAAATACTTCTAAGTCCACCGTTATAAAACGGTAGCCCACTTTTTGTAGCGCATCCATACACTGTGCTCGAAACTCTGCGTTTGCCAAACTTGCAAAGGCTGCTTCCTCTATCTCAAGACGCGCCGTTTCCCCATGGTGGCGTACGCGGAATACCCTCAGGCCCAACTGCCTCAACGCGGCTTCGGCACAGGCTATTTGTTCCAAAACGGAAGCGCTCAAGGCTTCGCCATAGGGAATGCGCGTCGCCAAACACGCAGCCTGCGGCCTGTCCCAATTGGGCAACCCCAAATGCAAAGCACACGCGCGAATCTCCGGCTTGCTAAAACCTGCCTCCGCTAAAACGGAATATATGTTGCCCTCCCTTAACGCACGCCTCCCAGGCCGGTGGTCCAAAACATCCCCCGCATTGCTGCCGTCCAAAATGACGTCCAAGGCCAACTGCGCTTGCAAAGCTTTCAAGGCAATTACCAAGTTTCGCTTGCAGAAATAACAACGCTCACGGCCGTTCTTCACAATGTCGGCGTCTTCCAGCGGGCGCATCTGCAGCCAAACATGCCGTATGCCCAAATGCTCGGCCACGGCTTTCGCGCTCTCCTCCTCCTCTTGAGTGAAAAAAGCAGAGCGCGCGGTTGCCGCTACCACATGGCTTGTACCCAATACCTCTGTGGCCAGCTTGAGTGCTAAACTGGAGTCTACCCCCCCTGAAAACGCTACCAGTGCAGAAGAGAAAGGCTTCAATTTTTCGCAAGCCTCACGCATCCGCGGCTGCCACAACAGACTCTCGGGGGCTTGGGGTAGGGCAGGCATGGCCAGAGGAGAAAGAGGGAGGGGGAAAGTTTATTTCTTCTTTCGCGCCTTGGCCGCCACCGGTTTTTTCTTCGCCGGCTTGTTCGCCGGTTTGCCCGCTGACTTGTTCGCCGGTTTGCTTGCCGGCTTCTTCATCGGCGCCGGTTTCTTCGCAAGCTTGGAGGGCTTTGCCTTGCCGGCCGCCTTGCCGGTTTTTGCAGAAGGCTTCTCCGGGGCGGCACGTGGGGGTTTGGAGGGTTTCACCGCCAACAAACGCTTGGGCGGCGGCGTCTTTGAAGGCTTTTGCCGCTTCTTGGAAACCAAGGGCTGCTGCTTGGGCCGCTCCAACAACTCCATCTGTACACGCGAAGCCTCAATCGTCTTCATCTCCTCCGCATTCAATGCCCCTAAGTCAAAAAGCGCCTGCAAAACCTTGTGCGCACCCTCTTCAACACCCTCTTCGTCTGAGCGAATCAGCACCTCCGGCGAAGGGGGCGGCTCATAGGGCTCGGTAATGCCTATAAAGTTGGGGATTTCACCCGACAGCGCCTTTTTGTAGCGGCCCGTGGTGTCCCGCTGAATCAATACCTCCGTGGGGCAGTCCACAAACACTTCGACAAAACGCACCACTGTACGGCGCGCTTCCTCACGTAAACTTTTGGAAGGGCTGACGGCGGCTACCAGGGTGGCAATCTGGTTGCGCGTCAACAATTCGGCAAGGTAGCCCAAACGCCGTACCACCGTCGCACGGCCCTCGGGGCTCTCGCTGTTCTCTGGAAGCAAAAGGTTCAACTCATTTTCGTCTAAAATCTCAACGCGGCGATCCACCTGTCGCAAGCGCGCTGCAATATATCTCGCAATGGTGGATTTTCCGCTGCCGGACATGCCTGTCAGCCAAACTGCAAAGCCATTTTGTTGCACCATGTTCCTCCGGTGGAAATGGGGAAAGAGAGGAAAAAAACAACACGCCCAGCCTATAGCGCAAATGTTCTTCTTTTTCGAGCTTCAAAACAAGCACGGCTCAAGCGCCCCCCACAGACAAAGCCCGGGAGGCCGGCCTCGCCTCTAACCCCAGGGGGGCTAAACCATGCCGCCTCCCTCCAACCCCCCTCCCCTGTGGCTACTACCATTTGCATAAGCCCGGGCCATAGCAACTTGCCCCCAGGGGCTAAACTCCGTATGTCCGCCCTGGACAGCTCGGCCTCCCCTTCCGGGTGCGAATGCGCTAAACAAACCAGCCTGCCACCCCGCCTCTCCTCCTCCTGTAAAAGACGAAGCCACCCCTCCCCAACAACAAAGGCTTGAAGCTTATTCCCGGCTACATTCTCTAGGGGACGCCATAGCCACTCCCCTAAAGCGCTCACAAACAGGGCCCCACAGGCCTCCTCCGGCCAGGCCCCTTGCATGTATAACAACAGGGCCTCTAAGGCTGCCCCACCGCTGCCCCCCTCCTCCCAGGGGACTTCCGACATAACCCCAGGCTTTAGGCCTATGGCCCCTCCCATAGCTCTACCTCCCCCCATGGGCCTAGGCTGCCACCCCCTAGCGCCGGCATAAGCCCCAAAGCAAGCTTCTCAAACGCCAATGCGGCCCAAGCAGCCAATGCCCAATGCGCCGGCAAAGGCTCCCCTTCCAAAGCGGCGCCCCTCTCCAGCGCCTTGTCCAAAAAGGGCTTCTTGTCTCGGCCCCGCGCAAATACAAAACCGGGCTTCCCCCTAAAACAACCTAGGAGTACCCAAAAGTCCATACCCTCGGGGCAGGCGCAGGGAAGGCAACCTAAAAAACCACGCTGCTTAGAGGGGACGGCCAGAGGGGGTAGTCCCCCCTCTAAACCTAAACCGGGGGGGGGACCCTCCTCCCCTTCACCCCTACCCCAGGACATGGGCCTAAACCCGGCCGCTGGGGGCGCCCTGTGCCACGCTAGGCCCATACCCCCCGCCTCTAAATAGGCCGCCGCCGTCTGCAAAAGGGGGCCTTGCCCCCCACACAATACCTCCGTGGCGAAAAAAAGCGCCTGCCCCTCCTCCCCTATGCCCTGTAATAAACGCTGCCTTAAATAACGCACCTGCTCTTCCACGCGGCTTCCCGCCTTTCATCCATGGCAAGGACATTGAGGGCTTTTCTCTATATGCATAACCCCTGTGCGCCAACTTAAAGCGTCTATCCAGTGGAGGGTGCCCCTCCCTAAACCTAAGGGCTTATGTACCATAGCCGCTGCCCTAAAACCCAATAGCCCCGCTAGGGGGCCTAATATCCCCGCTTGTCTCGGTAATACCCCCTCTTGTACCGGCTCGGGGAAAAGACACCTTAAACACGACCCCCCCGGCTCTATGCGCATCACCTGCCCCCGCCACCCCGCTGCCCCTGCTGATATCAAAACACGCCCACCCCGCGCCGCAATGTCCGAAAACAACAACTTGCTCTCCAACGCGTCCGTCGCGTCCACCACCACAGGGTGCTCGGCAAAAAGCGCGGCCGCATTGCCCCCGTCTACCCTCAAAAACAAAGGCTCAAACGAAACCCCAGGGAAACGCTTGCTCAATTTCTCGCAGGCAGAGTCCACCTTCGGCCTTCCCAAATCCTCCGGCCAATGCCAAAGCTGCCGAGGCAGGTTGGAGGCTTCTACATAATCATCATCCGCTATGCATATTTTGCTGACCCCCCCATGCGCCAACGAGAGTATGGCAGGGCAACCTATGCCGCCTGCCCCCACTACCAGGGCTCTCATTCCTTTCTTCATCGCTCATCCCTTTTTAACAAAGTGCTAAATATAAAATATGGCTTCCTCAAACAGCAGTGAAAAACTTCCTGCACTCCCCAAAAGCCTCTTGGAGTCCTTCAGCCAGTGGGGGCTCGGCCCCTCGCCTTCCTCACAGGAAATTTCAGACAGCTGGCTCAATGAGCGCTTCATTGCAAGGGCCCGGGCCCTCTTCTTCGCCCGCTTGCTGTTCCTGGGAATGGCCTTCCTCATGTTCATCGTCCCCGCGTGGAATCAATATTTCAAACTCTCCAGCCCCATCGCCTTGGGTATTTATATCGCTATGTGGCTTTATAGCCTGGCGAATTATACGGTTTTACACCGCCCTGTGGCGGGGCGTATCGCTACCTATTGCTCCTTGTGCTTGGACCTCTTCTTCACCGTCCTCCTCATCATCCAATCCGGTAAGGGCGGCTTGGAAAACCCTCTGCTCGCTACACAGCTGCTCTTCACCATGCTGTTTGCCCTCCTCTTCCCTAAACCTATTTCCATCCTCCCCCCCCTGCTGGTTTTGCCCATCATCCTTCGCTTGGATCAGCTGCTCCAACAGGGCATCAGCGCCGTCGACGTGCTCACCCTGTTCTGGTATCTCGCCTTGGACTTCGTCATCCTCTATGTCCTCGTCTATCTCAATGGGCGCGAAACCCTCGCGCATAAGGCCATTGTGGAGCTTCAATCCAATATCCAAAAACATGCCCTCACCGAGGAGCGCAACCGCCTTGCCCGGGAAATCCACGACGGCCTGGGCGCAACCCTTAGCTCGCTTATTTTTCAAAGCGAATATCTCTTGCAACTGACCAAAGAGGAAAAATTGTCGCGCGAAATCAGCGAGCTTAAATCCACAGCCGAGGACTCCATTGAAGAGTTGCGTCGCAGCGTTAAAATGATGCGCGGGGATTTTAACCTTATACAAAGCTTAGGCGACTATGTGCAGGCCTTCGCGGAGCGCTCTCGCCTCAACGTCCAATTTAAAAAACAGGGCGTCGAAAAAACACTGTCCTCCTCCGCTCAACTGACCCTCTTTCGCGTGCTCCAAGAGTCTTTGACCAATGTCGTCAAGCACGCCCAGGCGCAAACCGTCACCGTTGAATTGCTCTTCCTCGACAGCACCGTCTCCCTTTCCATTAGCGACGACGGCATAGGCTTTCACCCTTCTAAACCCATACCCGGGCATTATGGACTTATCCACCTTAGGGAGCGTGCGCTTAACTTAGGTGGAAATATGGATATATGCTCTAGCCCCCTTAGGGGGACCCTCATCTCCTTCTCCCTCCCTGTCGCCTCCCCCAGTACCCCCTTCATCGGCCCTATGCTATGAATATGCCCCCCAATAGCCCCCCTAAAAATATCCGCGTCTATATCGTCGAAGACCAAATCCAAATCCTCAAGTCCCTGCTCAAACTCCTCGAAAACGCATCCGGAATTGAGCTGGTCGGCACAGCACTCTCGGGTGAATCCGCTGTCGTCGATATTCCCGAGCTTCGGCCCAACGTCGTCCTCTTGGACTTGGAGCTCCCTCGTATGGACGGCATCGCTGTAACACGCGAAATTAAAACCACCTGCCCCAGCGCAGAAGTGCTCATCTTCACCGTCTTCGACAACGAAGAAAAAGTCCTTGAGGCCATTCGCGCCGGCGCTTCCGGCTATCTCCTCAAAGCTTCAGGCGCCCGAAAACTCTTGGAGGCCATTCATGAAGTACATGCCGGCGGCACCATCATCCAACCCAACCTCGCACGCAAATTGCTGCGCCACTTCCACAATGACACCTCCATAGAAACCACCGAAGAGCCTGCGCCCACCCTCACCCAAAGAGAACAGGAAATCCTCCTGCTCATCGCCAAAGGCGTCTCCAACGCAGAGGCAGCCAAACTCCTCAACCTGTCCAAGGCGACCATACGTACACATTTAGAGCATATTTATAGAAAATTAGATGTCGCTAACCGTGTAGAAGCCGTTACGGAAGGGCTACGCAAAGGCATTATTCAACTGTAGAGCACTCTAGAATTCCAGCTGCAGTCCGCCTCTCAACGAGAGATAGGTTTCTTGTACAACACCTCCACACTGGCTCTCATTGCAAGCAGGCCACTCCCGGCTCGCGCTTGAAAATGTGTCCTTGTAGGCATTCCAGGCCACCTCTAAACGGTAGCTTAAGGGACCATAAATCTTCCCGGAAAGGGTCCCCCCCAGCCTATAGCCGAAACTGCTGGCCTCACCATAGGCGCGGGCTATGGAATCCCCAGGTTTAGGTTGGATAAATATATTGGCATAGCACCCCAGGCGTAGATAGGACAGCAAAGCCAACTCGGCGTCTAGCCCCATCTCCATAGAGCGTCTGCGTACATTGGGCGGCGGCAAACCTTTGTTTAAAAAATCCTTCCCTGCATAGCCAATGCTCAGCGAAGCATGCAGGCCTATGCCATTCGAAGAGGGCTCTAAAAAGAAATAACGGTAGAGGACTTCGGCGGACCAATGGAATTCTTGAACCGTCCGTTGAGGCAAAAGAATGTCGGCTTCGGAGACAAAATCCTTCGTCGCCTGGCCAAACCCCCCCTCTAAACGAAGCCCTAAACCCTTCCACGCAGAAAGCGTATGCAAAGCCAATGGGAAATATTCCACTTGCAAAGACATCCCCCCATAGGCTCCTGAAGAAAACCCCATCGTCGTCCCCGTCGGCCTTGGCAGGGGCATTCTGTCAAAAGCGCCACAGGAATCCACCCCAGGGCGCGCGCACAACGAATGCCATGAAACATTGCCCAGCAAGTGTACACGTAAAAACCGGGCCCGCGAGGGGGAGGGGGAAGCGGCAGGCGGTGGCGTAGAAGACAGAGAGGAGGAGGGGGGAGGTTGTTGTTGTTGTGGCGGCGGCGGCGGCGGGTGCAACTCTTCAGAAGCGCTGAAGTCCAGAGATGGAATTTCCGCTATCGCCCCCTGCTTCGGCTCCCCAGCCTTCTTTGGAGAAGCCACCTGGGGTTTGAGGGGTTGGGTTTCTTTCTCCGGCGGGGCAGCTTCGTCCTCGTTTTGTACATGGACGGCAACAACAATGGCCTTGGCCAAACGTTGCGAAAGCGCCTGCGTCAACAAGCCCCCCTCCAACGGCAGGTGACGGCTCCAAAGCTGGTGGCCCGCTTTGTCCCAAATAAATATTTCCACACTGCCCCCCCCCACCCTGCCCCAAACAGCGATGGAAACTTCCTTCACATGGGAAGCTGCACGCGCAAACCCCGCCGCTGTTTTTATTTCCGCGCTGCCCGCCTTCAAAGCCTCACGCATAAACGCCTGGCGAGGCATGGGCTTCAAGCTTTCATACTCCCAAAGCGCGTCTTCCATTTGCTTGCCCAGACGCCCCCCTACGTCGCCCTGAAACTCCAATACCACCACCTGCTGGGCCCAGGCCGAAAAAGCACATAACCAAAAAAACAAAACCGCTTTTCTCCGCATAGGCTTCTCTTAGGCTTCACGACAATACAAGTCCAACACTCTGCACTCTAAATAACGTACACCTTCCTTGCTCGCCTGTATTCAAACCACAATATATCCTTTTTGTCGTACCCACGCATAAACGGCGCTACCCCTTCCCTTTTCCTTCCCTTTATGCCCATGGCCTTGAGTAAAATGTATGGAAATACAGGAAGGAAGGTGGGGGGAGGCGGCAAATTTGACCCCCCAACCCCGGGGCTTTGGGCTATAGCGGCAAAATGGAAATTCTTCTGAACGGCGAAAAGAGGACCCTTGAGGCCCCCATGTCCGTGGCTGCCTTGCTTGTGCAACTCGGCCTTGAGGGGCAGCCTGTCGCTGTTGAAAGGAACGGCCAACTCGTGAGAAGACAGCAGCACGCGAATACCCAACTGTGCGAAGGCGACCGGCTTGAAGTGGTTAGCTTCGTAGGAGGAGGATAGATGAACCTAGAGCTAAAGGGGGAACTGCTCCCCCTGGAAGAGGCCCCCATTATAAATAAACCCCTGCGTATTGCCGGGCGCGTTTTCCAGTCGCGCCTCATGGTGGGGACGGGCAAATATACCGACTTTGAAACCATGCAAAACTGTCACCAACTGGCGGAAACCGAAGTGGTGACGGTGGCGGTGCGCCGTATGGACTTGAAGGCTTCGGGCGAAAAGTCCCTGCTGCATTGGATTGACAGGAGCCGCATTCAGCTTTTGCCCAACACAGCCGCTTGTTATTCCGCTGAAGAAGCGGTGCGCACGGCCCGCCTCGCCGCTGAATTGGGGCTTTCCAATTGGATAAAGTTGGAAGTTATTGGCGACACCAAAACCCTCTTTCCCGACGTTGAAGAAACCCTCAAGGCCGCCCGCATTCTCGTCAAAGAGGGTTTTGTCGTTTTGCCCTATGTGACGGACGACGTGGTGGCCTGCAAAAAGCTGGAGGACATGGGTTGCGCGGCCGTCATGCCGCTGGCGGCGCCCATTGGCTCCGGGTTGGGCATACGCAACCCCAACAACATACGCCTCATTGTGGAGGCGGCCAAGGTGCCGGTTGTCGTCGACGCGGGTGTGGGCACCGCCTCGGACGCGGCTTTTGCCATGGAGTTGGGGTGTGACGCCATTCTGATGAATACGGCCATTGCAGAGGCCAAGCACCCCACGCGTATGGCCCAGGCCATGCGTATGGCCGTTGAAGCGGGCCGCGAGGCCTTTGTGGCCGGCCGCATTCCCATGCGCGCCTATGCTTCGGCTTCAAGCCCCATGACAGGACTTGTGGGAAGTGGGGTGTGAGGCAGGGGGTGTTTTTTTGGAATTTCGGGCAGGGGTTGGGTTTATGGGAAGGAAAACTGAGACACCCGCATGAAGATGCAACTTTTGGCCATTTCCCCGGGCCCTCTGGAGGACGGCTGGCTGCGCAAGTTGGAGCAGCTGCTGCCGCTGGGGGAGCGGTTGGGGCTTTTGTTTCGCGACACCACAAGCCATGCCCGAAGTTATTTTGAGCAAGCGCAGCAACTGGCCAAGCTGTGCCGCAGTGCCCACGTCGCTTTTTTCGTCCACCGTCGTTTGGATATGGCCTTGGCTTTGGAGGCCCACCTCCACCTGCCTGGCTATGGCCTAAGCCCTCCCCAAATACGCCCCCACCTGCCCCCCCGCCAGATGATTTCTGTCGCTGTGCACAACGAGGCGGAGGCCCAAAAGGCCCGGGGGGCCAACTTCGCGCTGCTTTCTCCCGTTTTTTCTCCCGGCTCCAAACCGGAAGACACCCGCTCCACTTTGGGCCCCGCGGGTTTTGGGCGCCTTGCGCAACAACTGCCCTGCCCCGCCTGGGCTTTGGGGGGCATGGACCCTGAAACTTTGCAAGCGTTGCAAGGGCAATTGAAAAGCGTGTCCTCCCCTCCTCCTGCCGTGCCTCCCCCCCTGGCGGGCGTCGCCGTGGTTTCGGCCCTCTGGAAAGCGCCCAAGCCCCTGGAGGTGGCCCAGGCCCTTCTGGCGCAGTTATAAAAAAACAGGGACAAGGCCCATGCCTCGTCTTTCATAGAGAGACACGCTTCAACGAAGCAGGGGTGTTGTCGACTTCGGGCTTCACACCGAAAAAAGCCAAGACAAACTCGTGCCTTCAAGCAAACGCTGCACATGGGGCGCCAGCAACAGATATTCCAGTCCGGCGAGTGCCAGCCACGGGCCAAAGGGCATATTCGTCACCCCAGGCTGCCATTCCTCCTCCGAAGAAGCCTCCTCTTCATTCATAAAATCATCAGGAATGGGTTGAAAAAACAAGGTATAGGGAATAAGGCCCAAACGTTTCCAAAACCGAAGTCCTGGACGCAAAAAAGCCGGCAAAAACGTGGGCTCGGGCAAGGCTTCCTCGGCTTCAGAAAGCCCCGCACTGGGCCCCGCACGGCCTGTAAGCAACAATTTGAGGCCGCCAAACAATGCCCCCTGCAGGGAAGCAAAAAACAAAACGCTCAGCAAAGCCTTCCAACCTAAAAATGCCCCTAAAAGCGCAAGTAAATATTTGTCCCCCCCCCCCAGTGCCTCTTTACGGAAAATCAGCCACCCTAAATATTCTAATAAACGAAAGGCCAAAAACCCCGCCAACGCCCCTATCGCCGCCGACTCAACGCCAGGCCAACCTTGAAATAAACCACATAACAAACCGGCAGCAATACCGGGCAAAGTCAATTCAAACGGCAAAATCCAGTGCTTGGCATCAATGACAGTGAGCGGCAAAACAAAAATGAGCAGAATAAGTGCGCAAAACAACTCAAATGTCCAACCAAAACGCCAAAGACATAGCAAGAACAAGAGGGAAGATGAAAATTCAACAATAGGGTATTGAATGGATATGTTTTGCTTGCAGTGCCGACATCGCCCTTTGAGAAAAATCCAAGAAAAAACAGGTAGGTTATCAAACCAAGCAATTTGCGTTTGGCACGCCATGCAGCGAGAGCGTGGTTTCCAAAGGCTGCGCCCTTCAGGCAGTCTCACAATAACCACATTTAAAAAACTACCGATGCATAACCCTAAAACGGCCAGCCAAATATAACCCACAACCCCATTCAGCAATTGGACCATAGCTTTATATTAGTGGAAACCGTTGTGTTATACTAGTGAAAATCGCGTCTTCGAAAAATAATGCAGGCAGCCAATAAAGCAAAAATAGCATAAGCAGTGCTGTAGCCTAATGAAGAAAATACTTCTGCCCAAGGGACATTCAGGCCATAGGAAGCCTGGAGTTTAAAGTCCGAACGGTGTAAATTGGGTAAAAAATAATAAAGGCCTTTGCCAAGAAAATAAATCCACCCGCCCGAAACCCGCTCTGCCATAAAAAACAATTCATCCGTTTGGTTGCCAACGATATAAACCAAAATCAACAACGTTCCTGCCATCACTTGGCTACACAAACAACTCACAAAAATGCCAACGCCGGAAAACAAAAGCAGTTGTGAAGCCACGCCGATGAGGGCTGCAACTTGAGCTTGTGTCAAAGTTACCTTTAACAATTTCATTTGAAATAAAAAAACACAAGTCATCAGAAGTTGCAAAACAAACAAGGTGAGAATGTTTCCTAAATACCGGCCAATGAGAAAATGGGCTCGCGAAATGGGCGCCGAAAGCACAAGACAAGCGGAACGTTCTCGCAATTCTCTGGAAAAACTCCCGGCAGTCAGATAGATGGACATTAAAATCAATACAAAACTCATGGCGGCAATCGCCACATCTACCAACACCCTGTCCAGTGTAAAGACTGTCACACGCATCACCAAGGTTGTTGAAAGAAGCAATATCACAGCAAATACGACAAGAACTATCATTACCCGGTTTCTTCTCGCTTCGGCAAACCCATTCCAACCTATGGCAAAAATTTTCATCCATGCTTCACTGTTTTTCATGAACAGACTTATCTCCTAAGACCGCTTTAAAAAACACTGCTTCTAAATTTTGAACCGATGGTTCTAACTTTTTGATGTCTGCTTTTTTTGACAACAAAAAAGCCAAAAACGAAGAACTGTTTTTTTCTTCAACTGAAACTTCTAATATGTCGTTTTTTTCTGCAAGCAACTCACAAGGAACAGGAGAAGATGAAAGTTGCGCTTGCTCAACTCCAGAAAAACAAACTGTCTGCCTTGAAGAATTGGAAGACAACAACGCATTCAAACTTCCGGAGCAAACAACAGAGCCGTTTGCCAATACAACCAGCTCATCGCACAACATTTCTGCGTCTGATATGATATGAGTGCAAAACAAAATCGTCGTATTTTTTCTTTTTTCTCTTTGAATAATTTCTCGAATTTTGACGCGTCCAATAGGGTCAAGCCCGGAAGTCGGCTCATCCAAAATGAGCAATTGGGGCTGCGAAACCAAAGCTTGCGCCAAAACAATACGTTGCATCATCCCTTTGGAATATTGTCGAATCAACATCCTGGAAGCCTTGGACATTTCAACCCATTCCAAGACTTCAGCAATTCTTTTCTTCCTTTCTTTGGAAGGCAATGAATGCAATCTCGAAGAAAGAGACAGAAATTCCCAGCCTGTCAAATAACCATAGAGCATGGGATGCTCCGGGACATAACCGATGGAATTGCGGGCTCTCCAATCCGCCACATCCTTGTCGAAAACATAGGCAATTCCAGATGTTGGATAAATAAGCCCCAGCAATATTTTGATGGCTGTTGACTTCCCTGCGCCATTGGGACCCAACACACCAAAAACCTGTCCTGGGGCTACACGAATAGAAAAATCATTCAATGCTTGAACGATATTTTCTTTGAAAAAACCGCTTCTGTAGACTTTTGTTATGTTTTTCATTAAAATGGCAGACATATTATTTCCCTGAAAACATTTGGAGCCGGCTGGAAATGGATGTTGAATAGGCTTTCCCATCAGAATGGATATAGAATTCCTTTCCAAAAGGTTCTTCCGGCAAGCGAGACAACAGTCCTACGGAAAGCAATTCTTCCGGTGTCTTTGGAATTCTCCCATATTGCTTTTGAAATTCGTCAATGCTGTTGTCCAAAACAACGAGGAGTTGTTCGAGTTCTATCTCCTTCATGCGTTTTTCTAAAAGCTCTCGTTCCATATCATCGGCTGCCATCTCATGCATGAATGACATAAAATCCAAGGCCGCATCAAAATTCCTGTTTTGGGCTAAAATCCTCGTTGCCAGCATTCCAGCATAAGGAGGAGCATCTGTGTTTTTTGACAATTCCATTAATAAATTTGCTGACTTAATTTGGTCTTGGCGATAAAATAATTCATTGCTTGCATAATAAATTAACAACTTTGTGTTATGAGGAAATGAACCCAACCCCCTTTCATATATTTGAGAGGCCAGTTCTGCATTCTCCCAGCCATTGGCTGTCTGGAAAGGGAGGTTAAGTCCTGTAAGCCAATAGTTTTGCAGAAGTTTTTGGTCTAATTCCGCAATGAAATTCCCATAGGAAAACAATTCTCTGGCTTCTTCAGAAGAGTTGACGCCACCGGCAACATGAATGGCTTTTAGCCAATATAAATCTGCAACCAAAGACAGGTGGGAACGCGCAACCCATCGAACCAGTTTTGCATTCGGAAGCAAAACAAAGCCATCATTTTTGCTATGTGAAATGGGCTCCTCTGCAAAAAAGAGCGTCGCAACAAATGCCATCAACATGAATAAAACCGAAACAAACCACCGCACCTTCATAGAAATCAAATAACGGCAAATAAAAAAAGGACAACTCGAAGTTGTCCTTTTTATTTTATATAGAAAAATACTAGCAACTCACATCGTTCAAAATGTTGAAGGCTGTGCCGGACGGATTTTCAGTTCCAGGATCGGTAGCTTCGTTGCAGGCTCCCGCGGCAATTGTAGATTGCACCGAAGCAATAAACCACCAGTCAACCTCCGGATCGTTGTCAATGTTCCCAATAGCGTCCGCAGCAAAATCAGAAATAGCTGAATTCGCTCCAGTTGTTACGCCAGCTGTGACATTGAGGCCCGCAAGGGGATTGACATAGGTAACCACTCCAGGAGTTTCTGTAGCCGTCGGAACATTCACCGTACCACCATATCTCGCAACATCCATGCCGATGCAATCTGCTGTGGGCGCTGCTGTGGCATTGGCTGTTCTTGCTTCCGTCGTTGTACATGTGGTTGCCAAACGGTAAGCATAACGGTTCCCACGTTCAGGAGAGAAACCAATTTTGCCCATTTCCCTGGAATATTTGTCGTTCTCTGCAAAATAAGCCTTTTGTGCTGTATAAATGGCCTTCAGGTTCGCTTTGGCTTCGCTCTGCTTGGAACGCGCCTGAAATTTAATAAAATTGGGAATTGCAATCGCAGCAAGCACACCGATAATGGCAACAACGATCATCAATTCTATCAGTGTAAAACCTTTTGATATTCTGTTTCTCAACATTTGCATCAACTTCCTTTCGTGAACCTCAAAACAACTCAACATGAGTTAGCAACATTCATTCCAAACTGTCTTATAAGCAATAGACTTTCGAAAACACGCAAAAAACATCCATCGTCTTTGCCCATCCCTAAAGATATAATTCTGTTTTTCCTGCTATCAATTCAAACCAACATGACATATGAAAATCCAAATAAATTCAATCAATTAGGTTGTTTGAAACAAAGCCGATCTCTTCAGTGGAAAAATGTGAAAGGTCATTGAACGGCAGATACAAGAGAAAATACCGGCAAATACATCGCTATCAAAAAACCTCCTACTATGCCGCCAACAACGACCATCATCAGAGGCTCAATCAGCGCGGTTAATCCACCGACGGCAACATCCACTTCATCATCATAAAAATCTGCTATTTTTGTAAGCATTTGATCCAAGGCTCCCGTCGCCTCCCCAACTCCAATCATTTGCACAACCATGGAAGGAAAAACTTTCCTGTTGGACAATGGCCCAGCAATGCTCTTGCCTTCGGAAATTTCATTCCGAACGTCCACAATCGCTTTCTCAATGACTTTATTCCCCGCTGTGTTTGCAGTCACATCCAAAGCATTCAATATGGGTACGCCTGCGCTGATGAGGGTCCCCAATGTTCTGGAAAACCTGGCCACAGCAACCTTGGTAACCAATTGCTTAAAAACTGGAATTTTTAGGATGAGACCGTCGAGAAACATCTTCCCTTTGGGCCAACTGGAAAAAAGCATAAACCCAATAACAACGACTATCATCACCCCAAGAACATAAAGAATATTCCTTTGCATCCACTCTGATAAATCAACTACAAACTGTGTGGGCCCGGGTAGTTCAGAACCAAAATCCAAAAACATTTTTGCAAATACGGGGGTTACTTTCCATAAGAGAACAATAACAACCGCTATGGCTATCACCAAAACAACAGCAGGATAGGCCATGGCCCCACGCACTCTTCTTGCCAACTTCGCAGCTTTCTCTTTATAGGCAGCCAGACGCTCCAAAATGGTGTCAAGAATGCCTCCCACCTCCCCTGCCGCACATAATTGAACAAAAAGTGTATCAAATACTTTGGGATGGTCCTTTAATGCTTCTGAAAAACTTGAACCAGACTCTATCTTTTCTTTCACTTGCGTCACAACCGTTCGCAAACGAGTGTTCCCTATTTGGCTTGCCAACATATCCAACCCCTGCACCAAGGGTAGCCCTGCATCAATCATTGTAGATAATTGCTTTGTAAATATCAGCAAATCCTTGTTGGATATCCCAGAAAAACCAGGTATGGATAAACGGATAGATTTAGACTTCTTCTGTATCTTTTGAGGTGTAAACCCAATGGATTTGAGCTTGCTCTCCACAGACTTGGCATCCATTCCCTCCATCTCACCCCGCTTTTTCACACCTTCACGGCTCAAAGCTTCCCATTTCCAAATGCTTGGTTTTAACGGTTTTTTTTGCACTTTTGCCGGTGCTGCATGCTTAGTGGAACCTGACAACATATCGCACTCCAAAATATATTTTAGACAAATGAATTGCCTTCGCTGTCTTCATTTCCTAACATTCTCCGCAATTCTTTTGTCTCCAAAGTTATGCTCAAACCCATCTCTGCACTGATGATCCCTTTTTTGATGAGAGACAACAATGATTGGTTCAACGTCTGCATGTTGGATTTGCCTTGACCCGACTGCATCGCTGAATATATTTGATGGATTTTATCGTCACGCATGAGGTTTCTGATGGCAGTATTGGGCAAAAGCAACTCCACAGCCAAAACTCGACCTGGACCATCCGAACGCGCCAACAGTCTTTGCGAAATAATTCCTTCCAAAACAAATGAAAGCTGTGAGGTGATGGTCGATCTCTGTTCAGAAGGAACCATGTCACTGATTCTTTTTATGGTTTGAACAGCACTGTTGGTGTGCAATGTCGTCAAAACCAGATGCCCTGTTTCTGCCGCAGCCAGGGCCGCTTCCAAGGTCTCTAAATCTCGAATTTCTCCAATTAAAATAACATCTGGATCTTGTCTTAGAATATAACGCAGCGCATCTTTAAAGGACTTTGTGTCTGTGCCCACTTCTCGTTGGGTTATAATGCTGTTCTTATTTTTATGTACATATTCAATGGGATCTTCTACGGTTACAATATGCCCCCTGCGTTGTTCATTAATCTCATCAACAATGGCGGCCAATGTGGTTGATTTCCCTGAGCCGGTAGGCCCTGTTACCAAAACCAATCCTTGAGGTTTCTTGGCCAACTCCAAAATAATGTGGGGCAACCCAAGCTCTTCAATACGCTTTATTTTAAAAGGAATGATGCGAAATGCGCCGGAAACAGAATCCCTTTGCCAACACATGTTGGCTCGAAAACGTGATAAGCCTTTGACGCTAAATGAAAAATCCAGCTCGTTTCCTTCTTCAAATTTTTTCTTCTGCAGATCGCTGAGAATTGAATAACATATCTGCTTGGTTTCTTCTGGATTCAAAACCTCCATGTTGAGCGCGACAAGCTTGCCATCAATCCTTAACTGAGGCGGAGAGTTGACGGTTATGTGCAGATCACTCGCGTTATGCACAGCCATCGTCTTGAGCAATTGTTGCAAAGTAACCATGTTAGTGGGCCGCTTGTTGATAGGTGTCAGGAGCTGTGTTGGCTAAAACTTCTTCAAGTGTTGTTACCCCCTCCATCACCTTG
Source organism: Cystobacterineae bacterium (assembly GCA_009781495.1). Classification (GTDB taxonomy): domain Bacteria; phylum Myxococcota; class Myxococcia; order Myxococcales; family Myxococcaceae; genus WRKR01. The sequence continues at coordinate 9,773 of WQYA01000005.1, read as the reverse complement.
TTTAAACCAGCACTCCTGAGCGTCTGCATTCCAAGCCGAATGGCTTCTTGCTTGAGTTCCGCTGCAGAAGCACCATTAATAACTATGGTTTTTAGGTCATCCCAAAAAGGCATGACTTCATAAACAGCTACCCGGCCTCGGTAGCCCCGCTCGTTGCACTCCCGACAACCTGCTGGCTCATATAATTGAAATTTTTGTATTTTTTCATAGGGTACCCCCGCTTGAATCAGCCGCTCTTGATCGATGATTTTGACGGGACGTTTGCAGGCCGCACACAACTTTCTGCACAAACGCTGAGCCAATATGAGATTCAGCGAAGCTGTGACAAGAAACGGCTCCACCCCCATATTCAACAAGCGACTGACCGTCCCCGGCGCATCGTTGGTGTGCAAAGTGGACAATACCAAGTGCCCCGTCAACGCCGCCTTGACGCCAATTTCGGCCGTCTCAAAATCCCTAATCTCTCCAATCATAATAATATCAGGGTCTTGTCTTAAAAAAGAACGTAGGGAAGCTGCAAAAGACAAGCCTATGTCCTCATGCATTTGGACTTGGTTAATTCCCGCAAAGTTGAATTCGACTGGGTCTTCCGCTGTGCACAAATTGGAGCCCACCTCGTTCAAGGCGGACAGGGCCGAATAAAGCGTCGTCGTCTTCCCTGAGCCTGTGGGCCCTGTTACCAAAACCATGCCATAGGGCCTGTCAATCGCTTCGCGAAACCAACGCAAAGGCTCCGGCTCAAAACCCAGCTTCGTCATATCCAATTGCAAAGTGCTCTTGTCGAGCAGGCGCAACACAACCTTCTCGCCAAACAGGGTGGGACAAACACTGACGCGAAAATCCATCTCCTTCCCTTGGGACAATCGCACCTTAATTCGACCATCCTGAGGTAAACGCCGCTCAGAAATGTCCAATTGCGCCATAATTTTTAGACGGGAAATGATGGCGTTGCGCAACTGCATCGGAGGCTTCATCACCTCATAAAGCACACCGTCAATTCTAAACCTTACTCGAAAATCACGCTCATAGGGTTCAACATGAATGTCTGAAGCCCGCTTGCTGATGGCTTCTTTTAAGATCATATTCACCAATTTGACCACAGGAGCTTCATCCGCAGAACGTATGCTTTCCTCCGCCTCGGATGGATTCTCCGTCGTCGCCACATCCATCACCTCGCCAAGAATGTCGTCAAAGCTGGGCCCCTTCTCCGCATAATAGTGCTCCAAAGCTTCACGAATGGAAATTTCTGAAGTGACGACAGGCTCAACATTGTAGCCCGTTAGAAATTTAAGCTCATCCGCAGCATAAATGTTCGACGGATCACTCATGGCTACAATCAGCGACGCCCCCGAACGGCCTATAGGCAATACCAAGTGTTTCTTGGCAATCTCAAATGGAACCAATTTGATGATTTCGGGCGTAACTTCAATTTCTCGCAAATCAACAACAGGAACGCCATATTGCTTGGACAAAAAATCCGTCAGCCTGGCGGCTTCAATGGCTCCTGTCTTAATCAGAGCTGAAGCAATCTTCGTGCCACTGCGCTTCTGTTCTTCTTGCGCTTGACGCAACTGCTGCAAAGAGATCATTCTCTCTCTCACCAGCAGCTCTCCCAGACGACCTGACATGTAGGTTTAGCCCCTCTCAAAAATAAGTTAATAAGCTAAAGCTTACAATTATTAATAAGGGGGCAAGCTCAAGGCTTTAGAAAAGGCTTGGCCGCTGCAACATCTGCTCTTATTTGCGCTTTTAAATCTTCTACACCGGCAAACCGACGCTCGTCACGCAGCCGACTCAAAAAACGAATGCCGGCTTTCTCGCCATACCAATGGCCGGAAGCTTCCAATACGTGCACTTCAAGTTCCACTTTGGCTGAGCTAAAAGTGCTAAAGGTAGGTTTATGGCCTAAATTGGCTACACCCCCACGCCATCGCCCCTCTGAGGCTAGGGCAAATTCTACCGCGTATACCCCGGGCTTGGGGAGCAATATGTCCCCATAGGCCATGTTCGCCGTCGGAAAACCCAGCGCCCTCCCTCGCTTCTCCCCCTCTATTACCTCGCCCTCTAACTCAAAGGGACGCCCTAAATAGTCCCTCACACCCTCTACCTCCCCGGCGGCAACCATACGGCGTATCCGACTGGAGGATACCACCAGGCCCCCTACCTTGAGTTCCGGAAAAACAAACAGCCGCCCCCCCAAACGCCGGCCCGCTTCCTGCAAACTCTCTATGTCCCCACAACGCCCTGCCCCATAGGTGAAATTCGCCCCCACCGCAATGGTGTGCGCCCCTAAGTCCGAAAAAAGCAGCTGCTCAAAACACGCCGCAGGGGTACCCGCAAAAGCCCTGTCAAATGCCTGCGTCACCACCGCCTTCACCCCCTGCTGCTCCAACAACTCAAGCTTGCGCTCCGGCGTCGCAATACGCTTGGGCGCTCGCTCCGGAAACAACATCCCCACAGGGTGCGGCTCAAACGTTAACACCAATACCGGCCCTAACGCCTTGGCGCACTCCAATAGCCCTATGTGCCCTAAATGTACTCCGTCAAAATTGCCTACGCATATTACCCCTCCCCACCCTCCCTGCTTTATGACTTGCTCTATGGACGAAAAAAGTTTCATACCCGAAAACCAACACTGCTAACTTGGCCCTTCTATCCACTTTCTATATTTTTTCACCAATGTTTCCTTCCTCCCCCCTTTAACTATGTCACGTATCCCCCTGCGTCCAGAGCCGGCCCTCCTTGAATTTGATAACGGCCCTATGCCCCCAGACTGGAAACATATTTTCGGCTTCTCGGGCCCCCTTGAGTTGGAAATAGGCTGCGGCATGGGAGGCTTCGCCCTCGCTTATTGCCAGGCCAACCCCCATGTCCCCTATGTCGCTTTTGAGTGGCGTAAAAAATATGCCCGCGAGGTACGCTACCGCGCCCAAAAACGTCAACTCCTTAACTTGCAAGTCCTTGAGCTCGACGCACGACGCTATGTCCCCCTCCTGTTTGCACCCCAAAGCCTCGCCGGCATCCACCTTCAGTTTCCGGACCCATGGTGGAAAACCGCCCACCAAAAACGCGCTGTTCTCCTCCCCTCCTTCGCCCATACCCTCTTCTCCCTCCTGGCCCCAGGCGGCTTCTTTGACTTTAGAACAGATGTGGAAGAGCGCGCTGATTCTATTATTCGTATACTTGAAGACACAGGCTTCCTAAACCCCTTGGGTAAAGGACTTTTTCACCCCCGCCCTGAAAATGATATCCCCTCCTCTAGAGAACAACGCTATCTCATTACAGGCCAACCTGTCTACCGCCTACAACTCTTCAAACCCCGGGGTTGACGGCAATGCCAACTCTGCATTAGTCACTTTCTGCCCTAAGAGATTCTGGATATGCTCCCGATAAAAAGTCGGATATTTTCTTTCATCGCCTTCTGTGCCTGTTCTCCTCCTTTGGAAACAGCCACACCCGAAAACACCTTGCAACAGTTTTTGGGTGCATTATCTCAAGGAGAGAGGGGCAAAGCCTGGCAAATGCTTTCATCGGATACCCAAATGTTTTTGGCAGACAAAGTCGCTGCCGTCTCTGAAAATGCTTCAGGGTTGATTTCAGCAACCCCAGCAAACATGGTATTTATGCCCAAGCTCGTTCAACCCGTTCTTGGAAAAACGGAGCTTGTCGAAGCCGACGAAAAAACGGCTCTCCTACGTGTCGTGACAAGTCAAAAAAGCACCTTGCTCACAATGAAAAAAGAAGCCGGCCAATGGAAATTGGCTCTTAACCTTGGAGTTCCTCATGAATAAGCGCTTTCGCAACCCTGTCCAAGTCGAAGTCATTCGACGCCCAAGTGCTGGAAAGCTCTCCCCCGTTCCACCTGAACCCTTCACCAGACCCAGCAGCCCTTCCCTGCCGAGAATAGAAGAGTTGCCCCCCCCTGCACCTAGGGCCGCTTTCCCGACTGCAGCACGACGTGTACGCCAAACCGTAACACCTGCTGCCATTGAAGCCCTTGCTAAAAAAGAACGCGTCCCCGTTCGTATCGCCAAAGGAGAGCTCGACGGCAAAATGAAATGCCGCATCTGGAAACGCCTCCACCCCAAAGAGGCCGAGCATTTTGAATGCGCCTATAGGCTCCAAGAACAACACCCTCACCTCAATCTGAATGACGCTTTCGGACTCCTGCAAAGCAATATGACAGTGGATGAATTTGCTAAACGCAGAGCTCGCATAAAAAAGAAAGACGAGCTGCGCGTTGCCAGAGCCAGCGTCTCAAGTCTCGAAATTGATGCGTGGTTCAAAGTCCTCATGGAAGCCCAAGAAGAGCTTTCTTTTGTCCTCGCAGAAAGTACGTTGAGAGACAAAATTCGCGGCTTGTCTCCATTGGAGCTTGAGTTGGAAAAAACAGGCCTTATGGAAAAATTACACATTGTCGCCATCGCCAGATCCAAAACATGGGAACAATTGACGGTTCAACTCCTGCGCGATTTGAAGCTTGCTCAAAAACCCAGCCCTGTCCCCAGGCAGCCTACGCAAAGGCCCGTGGGAGACCCCCGCCCCTTCCTCTCCCACCGAGGAAAAACTTTGAACCTCTTCCTCAGAAATGGCATCAACCTGGAGTTGCCTCTGCTCGCAACAGGTCCTTTTGACTTGTTGGTGGGTACGCCAGGAAACGAAATCCTCGTCCCCCTCCACGCATTGTTGGGCTGGAATCCCTTGGATTAAACTTCCTGCTCTCTCACTCCACCCCTGCACTGCTCCACCACGCCATCTCCTCTAAGGTCTCCTCTAATAGCCTCTCTGCCATCCTCTCTAAAACCTTCTCAGACAACTGGCCTTTTGCCCGTACGGCAAAACTCGCCCTCAAAGATTGCCTCGGAAAAGTCATGAGCAGCATTTCAAGTCTCAATAAGTCGTCCCCTTGGAATGCTCTCACCCCTAACTTGTAGCTCCTGTCATGGGGTGTCTTTTTGAAAGCACTGCCCTTGCGCATTTTCGGGGGGATACCACCCCCCTTCCCTTTGTTTCTCTCATGCACCACATGCGCCCCCATGCTGCTGAGCTTGAAATCCAAAACCTGTAGAGCCGTGCGAAGCCAACTCGGGTCGCCCAAACGCTTCTTTGAAGACGACTCAACACGGGCCACAATAAACGTATAACCCTTTAGACGGTTGCCAGCCAACTGTAAGGCACGGCTGGCTTCGCCGCGTACGTTTGCATGCGAATCTTTCAATGCCGATTCCAAACAAGGCAGACGGCTAAAATAGTGCAAACGGGAAAGCGCTTTCACCGCCGCTTGGCGAACCGAAGGCTCTTTGTCCCGCAAAGCACGGCATAGGGGAAAAACCGCCTCCTCCTTCGAAATGCCGCCCAACGCAACAACCAGTTGCATTTTGAGACGCACATCCTCGGCTTCCGCCAATTGCTTGGACAAGTGCTCTACCCTCGCCTCCCCCCCCCAAGCACTCAGTACACTCAAGTACCCTAGAAAAAACCCTAGCCGCATAAATGAGGAGTTTAGGATAACGGGTTGCCTCAAGGGAAGAGGTGACATAATGCGGAGATATGTTGAGTGCATATCAAATCCGCGAGTCATTTCTCTCTTTTTTTGAAGGCAAAAACCACCTGCGCCTCCCCTCGTCCAGCCTTGTCCCTCTGAACGATCCAAGCTTGCTTTTCACCAATGCAGGCATGGTGCAATTCAAAGATGTTTTCACAGGCCAGGAGCGTTCTTTGGCGCCACGGGCAACCACCGTGCAAAAATGTGTGCGCGCAGGCGGCAAACACAATGACTTGGACAATGTCGGGTTTACGGCACGCCACCACACCTTCTTCGAAATGCTCGGCAATTTCTCCTTCGGTGACTATTTCAAAAAGGATGCCATCGCTTGGGCTTGGGAATACATTACGCAATGCCTCCAAATCCCTAAGGAGCTTTTGGCCGTCACCGTTTTTAAGGGCGAAGAGGGCATTGCCGCAGACGACGAGGCTTTCGAAGAATGGGCCAGCGTGGGTGTCCCTCAAAACCGCATCCACCGGCTCGGACTCAAAGACAATTTCTGGGCCATGGGGGATGTGGGGCCTTGTGGACCTTGCTCTGAAATTTATTTTTATGTCCCGGGTACTCACCCCAAAGCAACCGACTTGCCGGGTGAAAGCGACAACTGGCTTGAAATTTGGAACCTCGTCTTCATGCAGTTTGAGCGCAAAACCAAGGACAGCCCTCTGCTTCCTCTGCCCAAACCTTCCATTGACACGGGTGCAGGTTTGGAGCGCTTGGCAGCTGTCGTCCAGAAGAAAGCCTCCAACTATGGCAGTGACTTGTTCACCCCCTTGCTTGGAAAAATTTCAAAGCTGGCTGCCAAACGCTATGGCGACACCGAAGCCGATGACGCTTCCATGCGCATTCTCGCCGACCACGCGCGCGCAACCGCCTTCCTCATGGCCGACGGCGTTCTCCCCTCCAATGAAGGGCGCGGCTATGTGCTTCGACGCATCATGCGGCGCGCCATCCGCCATGCAGAAAGGCTCGGCTTGCAAAACGTCGTCTTCCATCAGGTGGTGGACAAGGTTGTAACGTTGATGGGGGAAGTCTATCCCGAGTTGCAAGAAAACCACGCCCTCCTGACGGAAGCGACACGACATGAAGAGGAGTCTTTCAGGAATACTCTCGAAAAAGGCCTGCGGAAAATTGATGAGGAGCTTGAGTTGCTCCAAAAAAACAACCAAAAAATTCTCTCCGGAAAAACCCTCTTCTTTCTGCACGACACCCACGGGTTTCCAAGCGACTTGACGCAAACCATTGTGCGTGAGCGCGGCTATGAAGTGGACATGGCTGGCTGGGAGAAGGAAATGGAGCAACAACGCAGCCGTACCGGGTTTTCAGGCTCCGGCGAAACGGCTGTGCAAGAAGTCTATTTGCAACTTGCAAAAACTTTGGCCCCCACCCCCTTCGTCGGTTATGAGCAGCTTGCTTGCGAAACCAAAGTCCTGGCCATTCTCAAAGACAAGCAACCCGTCTCAAGTGCAAGCGCCCCCGACACAGTGGAAATCGTCTTCGAGCAAACCCCCTTCTATGGCGAGTCGGGCGGTCAAGTCGGAGACCAGGGCCACATGCAAGGCCCCTCCTCCTCCGGCCATATTTCCGAGGCTGCTAAACCTATACCCTCCCTGGTGGTGCACCCCCTCTCCCTCTCCCAGGGTACACTCCATGTCGACGACACGGTACGGCTGCAAGTGGACGCACAGTTGCGCAAGGCTACACAAGCCAACCACTCGGCGACACACCTCATGCATAAGGCGCTCAAAACCGTCCTCGGCAGCCACGTCAAACAAGCCGGTTCCGTCGTCAGCCCCGAAGGCCTGCGCTTTGACTATACGCATTTTGCGGCCCCGGAGTTGGAGCAATTGGAGGCGGTTGAAGACTGTGTCAACCGGTGGATTTGCGAGAATGAGGCCACACAAACGCGCCTCATGTCCCTTGCAGAGGCCAAAGCAGAGGGCGCGGTGGCCCTCTTCGGTGAAAAATATGGCGAGACCGTGCGGGTGGTCAGCGTGCACCCCGAGTCCAAAGAGTTGTGCGGGGGAACGCATGCTCAACGCACAGGCGACATTGGGCTCTTCAAAATAGTGGCCGAATCCTCCATCGCTTCAGGTGTGCGGCGCATTCAAGCACTCACCGGCGCCAAGGCCTTCGCTTGGCTGCGCGACATGGAGAAGGAGCTCAAGCGTGCAGCAGAAATCATTAAGGCCCCGCCCAGGGAGCTTGCCACCCGCATGCTGCACATTCAAAAACGCATGAAAGAGTTTGAAAAACGCCTCAAAATGTCCTTGGTGGCCTCACAAATGTCCACTCGGGAAACCCAATCTACCGTGAGAGAAATTGCAGGCATCCGCCTTGTCACCCAAAAACTGGACAACGTCACCCCCCAAACCCTGCGGACACTTGCCGATAAATACCGCGACGAGTTGAAGTCCGGACTTGTGGCCCTCTCCGGCACCACGCCTGACAACAAGGCCATTGTCCTCCTGGCCGCTACGCCGGACGTGGTCGCCAAAGGGTTTAAGGCGGCGGAGATGATTAAAAGCATGGCCGCGGCCATGGGGGGGACAGGCGGAGGGAAGGCCGACTTGGCGCAGGCAGGGGCGGCGGATTCTTCGCGCCTCCCGGCCGCACTTGAAATGTTGGAGCGCCTTTTGCAGCCCCTCCCCTAAGCGCACAGACGAGCTCAGGCAAAATCCACTCTCGTCGATAAAGATAAGACGTTGAAGCTTCATCTGCGCTTGCATCTCCAAGACTGCGGCGCGCTTGGCTTGGATGGGGAAGTTATTTGAGGGGGGGGTTATTCGCCCTCCGGGCGGGGGGTAGTTGTCTCCCATTAAGTGGTTTTATTCGCCCCTGGCGGGGCGGCTTTATTGCTGGGCCTGTGCGGCCCGGCCGTTTTTAAAAACAATTTTTTTGCCCTCCGGGAGGGTTATTGGTGCTGGGCCTGCGGCCCGGCTGTTTTTAAAAACGGTTTTTTTCACCCCTCCGGGTGGGGTTATTGCTGGGCCTGCGGCCCGGCCGTCTCCGCTGCACGGCTGCCGTAGGTTTCGCCTACCGGCGAGTCACTTTTTTGTGTGACAAAAAAGTAACCAAAAAAACACCCTCTGGGGCCCTGCGGGGCTAGGCAGCACTCGCGACCCCCTCGAACTCTTTACTTGATCCACCCCATCATTCCGGGGCCGTTCACCCCGTGCAAATTTTGAATGGCTGAAGCACTGCTGCCTGGTCTTATTTTGAGCGCCGCAGGGGGCACCCGCCCCCTGCTCGTACTCCAAAATAACTAGAGGGTATTCCCAGCAAAACCAATACCCCCACGTTAAACCTTAAACAGAAAGCCAGGAAGCTTGACGGCAAAGGTGAGGTGTTGTTAGCCTCCACCACGTTGTAGATTTTTGTAGAGGTGCAGGGCGAGGGAAGCAATAGAAGCGGGTGTTAAAGACCCGAACATAAACGCGGCGAAAAGCCGCGCCTAAGGCCAAGTGGCTTTCGCCGAGTGCCCCCCATTGGGCGGCCTAAGCGATGGGCCGTGAGGTCCGCCGGTTTTGCGTTTATGTCCGGTTCTTTAACTTGTTTGGGCCGCCACCGCGACCCAGAGCCCGCTTGGCATTAACCAACAACGCTGAGAGGCCCTATGACAAAAGAAACCGAAACGTGGCAACAAGAAATGGACAAGCTGTTTCATGAGGCCATAGACGCCGTTCAATCCGCTATTGAAACTTTTTATCAAGCCTACGTTTGCGACAAGCAGGGTGCGGTGGAGAGAAAAATCAAGTTACTGACGGTTACCTGGCAAGACCTTGCTCGTGTGGAGTGGCATTTGCAAGTCATGCTTGCACTCTTACAGAATACGTTTGCCCCCCCTCAAGCGACCTATTTTTCCTCGAAAGATTTTAAGGGGCCCCCTCCGAAACCTAAGCGTATAACGCAAAAATTTGGTGAGCCGGTAGGCCCCCCCTTTGAAGATGACATCCCCTAATTTTAGGGGTACGGGCGACAGCAAAGGGGGGGGTAATACTGTTTTAAAGTACGAGCAGGGGGTGATAGCCCCCTGCGGGGTTCAAAATAAGACCAGGTAGCAGTGCTTCAGCAATTCAAAGTTTGCACGGGGTGAACGGCCCCGGAATGATGGGGTGGATCAAGTAAAGTGTTCGAGGGGGTCGCGAGTGCTGCAGGAGCCCCGCAGGGCCCCAGAGGGTGTTTTTTTGGTTACTTTTTTGTCACACAAAAAAGTGACTCGCCGGTA
>WQYA01000004.1 GCA_009781495.1 Cystobacterineae bacterium | reverse complement strand
GGGTGTTTTTTTGGTTACTTTTTTGTCACACAAAAAAGTGACTCGCCGGTAGGCGAAACCTGCAGCGGCCGCGCAGCGGAAGAAGCCCGGGCCGCAGGCCCAGCAACAACAACCCCGCCCGGGGGGTAAAAAAACCGTTTTAGAAACAGCCGGGCCGCAGGCCCAGCAATAACCCCCCTCCTTTAATAGGCCGCCCCGCCAGGGGCGAATAAAAACACTCTATGGGAGACAGCTACCCCCCCCATGAAAAGAACCATACCTAAACACCATTACTTCCATACCTTCATTGTGCCCGCCTCCGAATGCTGTGCTCAGCACCTTCTGGCACGTCCTTCGTTGGTTCATAAGTGCCGCAGACGCAGCACGCAGAAACCATGGCTTCCCTGTGTCCACTCCATGGAGGTTGCAGCTGCTTCTGAATGGAAGTGCGTGCAACTGGACGCCTCCAAGAGCGAGGGGGGAGGGTTTTCTATCCGCCCATTATTGCAAATAATCGAATATAAATTTATGCTAGCGACAGGGGCTTACATTCGGAGCCATCATAAATACGGCATTGCGAGAGGAATACCATGAAAGCGTGGAAACTGTGGAGTCTGGCTACATTTTTGACCATGGTTGTGGCTTGTTGTGGGACGGATGACCCGGTAACACCTGAATGTGGGGTGGGCGGCGAAAATACCTGCGAAAATGGCAAGGAATGCATGCCCAAGGCGCCGGGCGCAACAGAGGGCACTTGCGAAAAAATAGGAGCAGAGCTTCTTGCATGCATGAATGGCCAAATTGTGTGCGGCGCGGCGTGCTGCAACAGCGCAACGGAGTTGTGTGGGGCGGACACCACCTGCCAACCTCTCCCCGGCCCTGCCCCCATGCCCGTCATTCACAGCTTTGCTCCTGCTTCGGCAGGTTTTGGCGCCCTGCTCAGCATTCAAGGAGAAAACTTCAGCACGTTTCCTTTGAGCAACAGCATTGTGTTGGGTGGGTTTGAAGTCCCTGCCAGCAACATTGTTGTTGCCACAGAGACGGAGCTTGTTGTTGAGGTGCCCAAAAACACGCTGTGCACCGGCCCCGTGCGGCTTTGCGTCGGTCTTGTGCAGGTGCGCGTCTTTGGCCAAACAGCCGCCTCCGCCACCCCCTTCACCTATGTGCCGACAAACACCGTCAGCACCGTTGCCGGCAACGGCATGCTGAGCTATCCCGGCGACTATGTCGACGGCCCGGGCGTTGACGCATGGTTTTATGGCCCGGCCAACATGGTGATAGACGCACGAGGCGACCTCTATGTGTCGGATTCCTTCAACCATTGTATCCGCAAAATGACGCCGGAGGCAGAGGTGAGTACCTTCGTTGGCGTCTGCCAAACCTCAGGTTTGCGTGAGGGCTCGGCGGACGTCGCGCAGTTTTATTTGCCCAAAGGCATCACCGTGGACACACAAGGCAACTTCTATGTGGCGGACACCTATAACCACCGCATTCGAAAGGTGACGCCGGACGGCGTGGTGAGCACGCTTGCCGGCAGCGGTTTGTCAGGTCTCAACAACGGTGGTTTTTTCGACGGCCCTGGAAATGCCGCGCGCTTTCATCATCCTTATGGCGTTGCCATAGACTCAGAAAACAACCTCTATGTGGCGGACACTCACAACCACTGCATCCGCAAAGTGACGCCGGACGGAGGGGTGAGCACTTTTGCCGGCACCTGCGAAACGGAAGGTTTTGGTGACGGCCCGGCAAGCACCGCACAGTTTTGTTATCCCAGAGGCCTTGCCCTGGACACTTTGGGCAACCTCTATGTGGCGGATGAACGGAACTGGCGCATCCGCAAGGTGACGCCAAGCGGAGAGGTGAGCACCGTTGCCGGCATCGGCATCATGGATTATGTCGATGGCTTCAGAGATGTTGCGCAGTTTTATGCCCCCTATGACATCGCCATTGATGCCGCAAACAACCTCCTTGTGACGGATGTTGCCGTCAACAGCATTCGCAAGGTGACGCCGGAGGGCTTTGTCAGCACGCTTGTCGGCGGCAGGCTGGGCCAGGGCGACGGCACGGGAAGCCAAGTAGGCTTTTATTTTCCTGAAGGCATCACCATAGACGCACAAGGCAACTTTTATGTGGGAGACACCCATAACCACCGCATCCGAAAAATAACCATAGAATGAGGGTTGGGCTGCGGGCCAGCTCTGTCCCAATACACACCTTTAACGGAGACTTTATGAGCTCCAAAGGCGCTTCGGAATTTTTGATGAGCAACACCGAGTTGATTCCCGGCCAACCCGCCTCCTAAACCCTAGGACTTTCCCTCACGGAAACGTCTCAAATGTACCAGAATGAGTCCTATGGCCGCGGGGCTTAGGCCGGGAATACGCCGCGCTTGGCCTAGGGTTTCAGGAGCATAACGTATGAGCTTATCCCTCGCCTCCTTGGAAATACCCTCCAGCCCCACCCCCCAATCCCAACCCGGCGGAAAACGCCAGCCGTCAAAACGCTCCGCTTGTCTAAACCACGCCGCCTCGGCTTGCGTTATGTAGCCGGCATATTTGAGGGTGTTTTCAACTTCCTCAACCACGTCCTCCTCCAGCGACGGCAAAGGGTGCTTGGCTGTGCCCAAGTCCCGCCAGCAGACGCCCGGGCGCTTGAGGGCGTCGGCCAAACCCGCCGCTTTCAAACGCGCTACCTCGGCTTCTATGGCTTCCTTGCGCAACTGCACACGCTCAAACTCCGCCGCGGACAAAAGCCCCAGCCTCAACCCCTCGGGCGCCAGGCGCAAGTCCGCGTTGCCCTCGCGCAAACGCAAGCGGTGCTCGGAGCGTGAAGTCAACATGCGGAAAGGCTCGTCTACGCCCTTCACCACCAACTCGTCTACCAATACCCCCATATGCGCCTCCTGACGGCCTAAACCAAAAGCCGGGGCGCCCTCCAGTTGGAGCGTCGCGTTCACCCCCGCCCAAAAACCCTGCGCCGCCGCTTCCTCATAACCTGAGGTGCCATTAATTTGGCCCGCCAAATAGAGGCCCGCCACCGCCTTGCTTTCCAGCGTGGCCTTCAGTTGCTCCGGGGGGACATAGTCATATTCTACGGCATAACCATAGCGCGCTACCTGTACCTCCTCTAGGCCCGGAATGGTTTTGAGGAAGGCCTCCTGTACATGGGCGGGGAGGGAGGAGGAGAGGCCGGCGGGGTAGACGAGGGGACTGTCCAAACCCTCCGGCTCCAAAAATACCGAGTGGCGCTCGCGCTGCGGAAAACGCACCACCTTGTCCTCGACGCTGGGGCAATAGCGCGGGCCGCGGCCTTGGATGTCGCCGCGGTACATGGGCGAGAGGCCCAGGTTGTCGCGCAACACCTTGTGCGTGGCCTCGGTGGTATGCGTCATGTGGCAGGGCATTTGGCGGAGCGGGGGGAAGGGGAGGGGGCTACGAAAGGAGAAGGGTCGGGGGTTGGGCTGCCCCGGCTGCAGCGTTGTACGCGCAAAGTCGATGCTGTCGGCCAGCAGGCGCGCGGGGGTGCCGGTTTTGAAACGTCCTGTGCGTAGGCCCAGGCGGAGGAGGGAGTTGGAGAGGGGGTGGGGGCCTTCTCCTCCCCTCCCCTCCCCTATGCCCTCCCCCTCCTCTGCCCTCCCCCCCGGTGTTGTCGTCTGCCCCCTATGCATCAACCCGTTGAGGAAGGTACCCGTGGTGAGTACCAGGGCGGACAACTCGAAACTTTGGCCGGAGGCGAGGTGGAGGTGGAGGGGGTGGGGGTGGGGGTGGGGGTGGGTTCCCTTCTCTCCCTCCTCTACCTCTATTCCTACCGCCTCCCCCTCCACCACCCAGAGGTTTTTCTGCGCAAAAATACGTGCCCGCATGGCCTCTGCATAGGCTTTGCGGTCCGTCAGCACACGCAGCGCGCGCACGGCGGGCCCCTTGGAGGCATTGAGCGTCAGCGAGTGGATGCACGCCGCATCGGCGCAGAGGGCCATATGGCCGCCGAGAGCATCCAACTCACGCACAAGTTGGGCCTTAGCCGTACCTCCGACGGAAGGGTTGCAGCTAAGGGCGCCGATGTGGCTTTTGTCAAGCACCACGGCCAAAGTGGCAAAGCCGCGGCCTGCGGCGGCGAGGGCGGCCTCGCAACCGGCATGTCCCAAGCCCACAACGCCAATTTCAAAGCGCCTGGGCAACGGCTGGGCGGCATCTTCAAACACCGGCGCAAAAAAGCACGCCGCGGCCCAAGCGGCAAGGGCTATGTGGAAGGCGCCCCCTGGCCTTTGTCGTGTTTGTTTTTTTCTTCACTTTCCAATTGGCGCAAACGTTCCTCCACCTTGCTTTTGGGGTAACGTTTGTACAGTTGTCGCAGCAAAGCCCGCGCTTCCTTTTCTTTCCCGGCGCGGCGCAGCCCGAGAATGTTTTCAAGTTGTTTTTGAATATCCGTTTCTTGAATTGTCGCCCCACCTTCTGCCCTAAATGCAGGGCTTGGGGGGGGTGGCAGAGCTATAGGCTTAGCCTCAGGAGGCGGTAAGGCATGGGGTTTCTCAACATGGGTTTCTTGAGCCGTCGCTTCGCCTCGTACCCTGAATGAAAGGCTTTGGGAGGCGGGTGGCGCTGCAGACGGAGTCTCAGGAAGCGGCGAGGCATGGGTTTTTTCAACAACCGTTTCTTGAACCACCGTCTCGCCTCCTGTTTGGGACGAAGGCGGCCGAGGTTGAGACTTGGCCCTACCCGTCGACGCGTTGTTATCCACAGGGGGTGGGGGGCTAGGGGATGAAGGTTGGGCGGGGGGTGGCAGCTTCTGCTCGAAGGAGGACATGTCTTTTTCAAGCACCGGGGCAAGCGCCCATCTTTCGGGCTCGGCCGCGGACACGGCCATTGTCGACTCAGACGGCGCGTATTGAGGCAGGCCCCCCACATTTTCCCAAGGGACATTCAACACGAGCACGAGTGCGACACCCACACAAGCGCCGACGGCAAGCACTTGTCTCAAATGCCCGCGTATTTCACCTTTGCCGAGGAGCCAGAGAGAGAAACGCTGGACGAAGGAATGTGTTGGGGGAGTTTGGGCAACCGCCGTAGCTGTTTTTACGACAGCAGCACTTGTGCGCGCCCTACGTATTTCCGCCGTACGCTCAGCGGCCGCATGCAAAATGGCAGCGTCCAACGCGGGACCGGGTTGAGGCTGTTGCAGGTTACGGGCGGCCTGCAACAAAGCCTGCTCCGTTTTCTCCATACAATTTTCCTCAGGGCCCTGGGGCGGGGTAGGGGCTGGGGGTATTTTCATGGCATAACCTCCCGTTTTACAAATTCCGATTTTTTTATAGGCGGCCTAGCGAGGAGGTATTGTCTTAATTTAGCCAGCGCATACCGGTAGCGACTTTTGACGGCCTCAAGAGGCATTTGGGTGAATGCGGCGATTTCAGAAAGCGCCATATCGGCATGCGCACGCAGCAAAAACACCTCGCGCTGCGCCAGAGGCAACGTTTCCAGCGCCTCGGCCAATTGCTGCAATTGCTCCGCGCGCAAAGTCAGCGTCTCAGGCGTCTCACTCACGCCGTTTTCATACGCATGGGGCGGCACAGGCTCCGCTTCGTCAGAGGTTTGCATTTTGCTTTCCTGTCGACGCCACAAGTCAACGAGGCGGTGGCGGGCAATTTGGTACAACCAAGTTTTGAAACAAGAACGCCCCTCAAACACAGCCTCGCTTCGAATGAGCGCCAACCAAGTTTCCTGGAAAATTTCGTCGGCCTGTGCCGTATTGGAGCACAGCCCGCGGATGAAGCGATAGAGGCCGCCGCGGTGTCGCTGATAGAGTTGCGCAAACGCCGCCTCCTCGCCCTCGCGGTAGCGCCCAAGCAGCCTTTCGTCACTCTCATCAGTGGAAGGTAGGGGTGGGGGAGGCGGCGGGGAGGCGGCGACGGCGGCAACAATCCATAACATTCCCCCACTCTAGCAGCCTGCAAAGCGGCTGCCGTCTTTTTTAAGACGCAGCCGACGTTTGCAGGCACCTTTTTCACAAGTTTCCCTGGGCCTATTTCTGTTGGGACGCTTTTGTTTGCAGACTTTTGGCCAAGTCCACCAGCTGCACAAATTCCGCGCGCAAGCCCAGGCGGTCCTCACCCTTGGCGCCGTGGGCCAACTGAGCCACATTGTCGAGGCTGAATGCGCCGGTATATTTTCCGCCTTTCAAAATTTGTCCATAGGCGGCAACAGCGGCGACGAAGCGAAAGTCCTCACTGGCCTCCTGGAGAGAGGGCTTTATTTGGCTTGCCTTGAGAGGAAACTCCATCAGTTTGCTTGGCTCCTCACCCGGCGCCTTATAGCGTATGCGCAAAATCGCCAACTCCTCGGACAACTCGCTTTTGGCGGCAGGCGCCTGTTGATAGCGCAGAGGCTCAACCCAGCCTTTCTCGCCCTTCAAAACAATTTCATAAAGCGCCGTCACCGTATGTCCCGAGCCGATTTCGCCGGCATCCACCTTGTCATTGGCAAAGTCTTCGCGTTTCAGCGCGCGGTTTTCATAGCCGACAAGACGGTATTGAGCGACTTTTTCCGGGTTAAACTCCACCTGCAGCTTGACGTCGCGCGCCACCACAGAAAGCGTGGAACTCAATTGCTCCACCAGCACCTTGCGCGCCTCACGCAACGTGTCGATATAGGAATAATTGCCGTCGCCGGCGTCGGCCAGCTGCTCCATCAAGCGCTCGTTATAGTTGTCGACGCCAAAGCCGAGTGTGGTCAACGAAACGCCGCTTTTGCGTTTTTCGGCCACCATCTGCTTCAACTGCTCAAAGTTGGTGATGCCGACGTTGAAGTCGCCGTCGGTGGCCAGCAAAATGCGGTTAATGCCTTTGTCGATGAAGCCTTGTTGCGCCATTTGATAGGCCAACGCAATGCCCGAAGCGCCGGCGGTGCTGCCGCCCGCTTGCAGTTGCTCAATGGCTGCACCAATTTTTGCCTTTTGGCTGCCTGAAGTCGGTTCCAACACCACTTGGGTGCCGCTGGCATAGGTGACCAGCGACACTTTGTCCTGCGCACGCAGTTGCTCGACAAGCAGCTTCAGCGTGCTTTTGACCAACGGCAACCTTTCAGGGCTGTGCATGGAGCCCGAAACATCCACCAGGAATACCAAGTTGGCCGGCGGCAGGTTTTCCACAGCGGTGTCAGAAGCCCTAATGCCAATGCGCACAAGCTTCGTATTCTCGTTCCACGGACTTGGCGCTATTTCCGTGGTGACGCCAAAGGGCGGCAGTTTGCCTTCCACCGACGTCGGCAGCGCATATTGATAGGGAAAATAGTTGATAAGCTCCTCCACACGTACCGCACCGTGCGGCGGCAATTGTCCACGGTTTAAAAAACGCCGGACGTTGGCATAAGCGCCGGTGTCAACGTCGATGCTGAAGGTGGACACAGGCTCGCTGGCAACCAGTTTAATGTCACTTTCCGGCAGCGTCTCATATTGCTCCCGCGGCACGTCCTCATAATAGGGCCGAGAAAAGAAGACGTCGCCTCCAACTTCGCGAGCCTGTGCCATCGGAGATGGCGCAGCTGCCCGCATGGCGCCACCACTCGCCGCGGCAACCAGCGGCTGAGCCACGGGTGGCGGCGAAGTTTGAGTTTTCTGCGCGGATGCGTCTTTCTCTGGAGGCGCAACCCCCAAATTCTCCATGACGGGAGACGTCTGTTGGGCAATGACTTCCTTCTCGGAGCCCGAAAGCGCATTCGCAGACTGCTTTTGACATCCACCCAGGGACAAAAGCAAAGACAAGGAAAAGACAAAAATAAAATGAAAACCAAAAACGACGGTGCCGGGTTTGACATAAGAGCTGCTCACAAAATCCTCCAAATGAATGCGTGAAAGGCAAAGGCGGCATTCAGCGCCGCCCTTGCTTGCACACAGGAAGACGCAACAGATGGGCGATTCGGGTTAAAAGAATTTCAACTTTGACAAAAAGAGACAGCCGCCCCTTTGAGCCACCTAGGTTTTCCTGTGCGAATATACGGCATTAAAAGGCCTTTGCTCAGAGCTTAGGGCTCCTTGACATAGGTGGTATGCACAAACCCTAGCCCATACGCTAAGCGCCATGTGGGAGGGGTATGGGCATAAGGGTGAAGGAGCCTAGGCTTACAGGAAGAAATAAAGTGCAGAAGGTGTGTTGAAAAGCCCAGCAAATGTGTCAAAAAGGCCGCCTGAAGGGGTACCTATGTCGGAAGAGAAGCAAGCGCCCGGTTTGGCCAGCAACGCGCCGAACTCGGCAGGTGAAGTGAGTGTGGTGACCATTGAAGAGGAGATGCGCCGCAGCTACTTGGACTATTCCATGAGCGTCATTGTGGGGCGCGCCCTACCGGACGTACGCGACGGACTCAAGCCCGTCCACAGGCGTGTGTTGTTTGCCATGCACGAGTTGTCCAACACGCACCAACGTCCCTACAAAAAGTCGGCGCGCGTGGTGGGTGACGTCATCGGCAAATACCACCCGCACGGGGACCAGGCCGTTTATGACGCCCTGGTACGCATGGCGCAGCCCTGGTCCATGCGTCTGCCTTTGGTAGACGGGCAGGGGAATTTCGGCTCCGTAGACGGGGATGAGGCGGCGGCCATGCGCTACACCGAAGTACGCATGGAGCGCCTCTGCGAGCATATGCTGGCAGACCTTGAGAAGGACACGGTGGATTTTTCACCCAACTATGACGGCCAAGACTTGGAGCCGAATGTGTTGCCCGCACGTTTCCCCAACCTCTTGGTAAACGGCTCCGAAGGCATTGCGGTGGGCATGGCCACCAAAATTCCCCCGCACAATTTGGGGGAGGTGGTGGATGCGGCGGTGCACCTCATCGACAACCCCTCCACCGACGTATTGGAGTTGATGCGTTTTGTGCAGGGGCCGGATTTTCCCACAGCCGGTTTTATTCTCGGGAGGGAGGGGATACGCAAGGCCTATGAGACGGGGCGCGGCAGCATTGCGATGCGCGCCAAGACGGACATAGAAGTCCACCCGAAGACGGAACGCGAAAGCATTGTAGTGACGGAAATACCGTTTCAGGTGAACAAAGCCCGGCTGATTGAGCGTATTGCGGAGCTTGTCAACGAGAAGAAACTGGAAGGCATTTCCGACATACGTGACGAGTCCGACCGCAAGGGCATGCGGGTGGTGATTGAGTTGAAGCGCGACGCGGTTTCCGCCGTTGTCCTCAACAACCTCTATGCCCAAACGCCCCTGCAAAGCTCCTTCGGTGTGGTGATGTTGGCCATTGTTGACGGCCAGCCGCGCATATTGACTTTGAAGGAGGTGCTGGAGCGCTTTTTGCTGCACCGGCGAGAAGTGGTGACGCGCCGAAGCCGCTTTGAGTTGAAGAAGGCCAAGGAGCGTCTGCACATTACCGAAGGGCTTTTGGTGGCGCAGGATGTGATTGATCACGTCATCTCCATCATTCGCGCTTCGCCGGATGTGAAGGAGGCCAAGTGGGGCCTGGTGCATGCGTTTTCCGAGGCGCTTTATGAGAACCCTCTGTTTGCACAGTTGCCGAGGTTGAAGCCGGAGCATTTGACGGCCCAAATAGAGTTGCTGCTGGCGCGCGCCAAAGAGGTTTTGCCGGACCATGCGGGCTTGTCTTTTGACTATGCGGCTTCGGGTTTTTCCGAGGAGCAGGCGAGCAACATTTTAGAGATGCGGCTTCAACGTTTAACGGGGATGCAGAAGGAGGAGTTATTCAAGGAGATGGTGGAGTTGTGCAAAACGGTAGCCTACCTTGAAGATATTTTAGGCAACGAGTCTTCCTTATTAAGGGTCATTAAGACAGAGCTTTTGGAAGTCCGCGAGCGTTATGCCGACGAGCGGCGCACAGAAATTATTGCGCAGGCGGGCGAGTTGTCGACGGAAGACCTGATTGCCAACGAGCCCATGGTTGTGACGCTTTCGCACGCCGGCTACATAAAGCGGACCTCGCTTTCCGAATACCGGGCGCAGAGGCGGGGTGGCCGGGGGAAGATGGGGGCGACGACGAAAGAGGACGACTTCATTACCGACGTATTTATTGCCAGCACGCACTCGTTTTTGATGCCCATCACCACGCGCGGCAAGCTTTATTGGTTGAAGGTACACGAGCTGCCTTTGGCCTCGCGTGCTTCTCGCGGCAAGCCCATTGTGAATTTTTTGCAATTGGCCGAGGGGGAGAAGCTGGCGCAGGTTTTGGTAGCGAAGGAATTTTCCGACCACCTTTTTGTTTTGTTTGTTTCCAAGAAGGGGACGGTGAAGCGCACGGACTTGTCCGCTTTCTCCAACGTACGCTCCTCTGGCATTATTGCTTTAGGCATAGAGGAGGGTGACGGTTTGGTAGCGGTGAAGCTGACGGACGGCGAGAAGGATGTATTGTTATCAACGGCGCAGGGGTTAAGCATTCGTTTTGCGGAGACGGACGTACGCTCCATGGGGCGTGTGGCCTATGGTGTGAAGGGGATTACCCTAGAAGAGGGTGACGAGGTAGTAGGGGCGGAGGTAGTGGAGAAGGGTGCCACCCTATTGACGGTGACGGAGCGTGGTTTTGGCAAGCGTACGAAGGAGTCCGAATACCGCCAACAGGGCCGCGGGGGCAAGGGCATTATTGACATAAAAACCACGGCGAGGAACGGCCAAGTGGTGAGTTTGATACAAGTTAAAGACGACGATGAGATTATGCTGATGACGAACGCGGGGACGCTGATTCGGATGGCAGCCAAAGAGATTTCCGTCATAGGCCGCAACACGCAGGGCGTACGCCTCATTGCATTGGAGAACGAGGAGAAGGTGGCGGGGGTTTCGCGTTTGCCTGAAATAGCGGAGGAAGCCAGTGCAGCAGAGGGGGAGGGTGGAGCCGACGTTGAGGATACCCCTGTTATAGAAACCGGTGGTGGGGGGGGCGAAGCGACTATTGGAGACGCCCCGTCCACAGATGAGACCGGCGCTTCATAAGAAAGCGGGGTGGAGGGGGGGGCGCAATGCAGCAGTTTACAGTCCTTTAGGGTGGGGTTACCCCTTGGCTTAAAACCTGCATTTGCCATGAGGGGGGGGGGACAGAGCATGAAGGAGGAGCCGGTGAAGAAGGTGTTGGAGAAGGTGGTGAGGGCGAAGAAGTTTTGGCTATGTCTTTTTTTTCTAGGGATAGGGGCAGCGGTGGGGGCGAAGGGGCCGGAGCCTTTGTTGAACAGGAGGGGGGAGGCCTTGGCGGGGCAATTGAATTTGAATGAAGCGACGGCGGCGCAGCTGAGTGAGTTGCCCGGCATAGGCCCCATACTTGCAGAGCGGATAATAGAATGGCGGCAGAAGAAGCCCTTCAAACGTGCTGAGGACTTGTTGCGTGTGAAGGGGGTAGGCCGAAAGCGTTTTACGAAGTGGAAGCCTTTTTTACGCACGGAGGGGCCCACGGACTTAAGGTGGCAGCCCAAGGGAATGCCCATGAAAGAGTCCCCTACGCCGGCAGAGCCGACGCAAGAAGTGCCGGTGGTTTCTCCTTAGCCCCTGTTTTTCCCCTAGGGCTAAGGACATTCGGGTATTCATATTTAATGTATTTTATGAGAGGATGTGGAGAAGGAGGGGAGAAGGGAGTGCCCACAGGAGGTTAGATAAGGGGAGGGTTGTTAAGGCGTTGAAACAATTAGAAAAGGGGAATAAGACGCACAAGGTGTAAACCCATGCAGCCGATTTCCTGACATTTTGCTAAAAAAAAGCGAAGATAAATTTAAATTTTCCCCTGACTGTGCTGCTGAAACAGGCATTAACGTGAGCGATGGCAACTGAGACTGAGAAGCAAGCTGAGGCGCTGGCCATAGGGCCAGAGTTGCGTTTAATAGACAGGCGGGCCTTTGTAGGCTTTCCTCCGATGGAGTTTGGGCCGGGCGTCCACATTTCGGATTTTGCGTTACAGATTCCGGATGTGAGTTTTCCGTTGAACCTGACGGGGGGCGTAGCGCGTTTTCAGAAGAAGAAGCTGCACTTTGGATATTTGACGTTACAAGTGGACGCGCAGGTAGTGTTGCGTCGGCTACAGGAGTTGTTGTCGCGTTTTGCGGGGATAAGGGATTTTTCGCTGGATTTTCGGAATGGTTTTATAGAGGGGCAAGGTTGGGTGAACGCAGCGCCGTTTACGTTAAAGCTGGCGTTTGATGGGGATGGGGAGACGCTGGCGGTTTATTTTTACGACTTTCGTCTTTATGCCTACATAGCCATGCCCATACCGCGTTTAGCGGTGCAATTGGTAGGGGCATTAGAGGCTTCAGGGATGTTACCGGAAGTCCGTCTACAGGGGGTACACGGGTTTACGACGCGCATTTTACCGGTTTTAGTGGAGAGGGCAGCGGTTTCCAGGGGCTACCGTATTCCCTCATTAGAGATGGCGCGGCTAGCGGAGGCCGGCATAGACGCGAAGGGGATTAGGCTAAAATTTTCAGCAGGGGGGATGCCGCCGCTGCTGTTTCCAGATGAGTCCCTGTTGTTGAACCTTGAAGGCGCGCGTGCTTTTGCCGACGCAGAGCGTTTGTTGGCGAATGGCCAGTTGGAAGAAGCGCGCAATGCCTATTTGAAGCTTGGCGATGCGATGGAGGCGCACCCTTTTGCGGTGGAGCGCTTGTTGAGTTTGATGGTAGCCGAACCCCAGGCGCACGAATTTGCTTTGGACTTGACACAGTCTTTTTTGCGTCGAAGGCCGCAGTCCGCAACGGCCTTGTGGGCAGAAGGCGTCATTCGCGAAAAGCGAGGTGAAGTTGTCAAGGCGGGGGAATGTTTTTTGAAGTTGTGCCAGTTGGCCCGAAAGAACCAGGAAGAGACGTCGGCTTTTTTTGCAGCGACGGCCGCTGTACGTTTATGCAAGGAGCAAGCGCCGCAAATAGCGGTTGCTGCATTGCATGAAGCTTTGGGGATACGGCCGGACCATGTGCCCTCGTTGAGGGCTTTGGCAGAGTCCTGTGGCGCAGCGGAAGACAGGGCCGGCGCCATACGTGCCTATCGACGTCTTGCAGCGCTTTCGCGTGACAGCATTGAGGTAGCGCATGCGCATACGCACCTGGCCAGGCTTTGCGCCATGTCTTCAGAGGAATTGGCTGGAGCCAGGTTGCATTGTGAAGCAGCGCTTCGCATTTTGCCGGACCACCCGGAGGCCTTGTTGCGTCTTGGGCAATTGTGTTTCCAAGGGGACGAGCATTTGCGGGCATTAAAAACCTTGGACAGGTTGCGTCAAGTGGCCTTATTGCGTCATGACATTCCGCTTGTAGGCGAGGCTAACCTATGGGCAGGGAGGGTTTGGGAGGAGGGTCTCAAGCAGCCTGAAAACGCGCTGCTTCGCTACCGTGAGGCGGTTTCTCTTTTACCGAATTCTGCGCAAGCCCTGCTAAGCCAGGGGCGCGTAGCCGAGGCATTGGGGCATTCACCGGAGGCCCTGACAGCATACCAACAGGCCATTGAGTTGCTGGGCCCTTCGCCGCAGCTGCCGGAAAACCGAAGAATGGCCTCGCATGCGCACCGCGCATTGGCGCGTCTTTACCAGACGCGAATGGAAAACCCGGGGCTTGCGCAGACACACTTGGAAGCAGCGCTCTTTTTGGAGCCGTCGGACATGGCCTTGTTCGAAGAGTTGTTGCCGAAGTTTCGCAATGCCGGCAAGTTGGCAGAGCTTGCCGATTTGTGTGAGCGTGCTGTTTCCTTCGTCAATATTCCTCAAAAGCGGACAGAGCTTTTGATGGAGGCGGCAGAGCTTTACCGCGGGCCTTTGAGCAACCCCGAGCGTGCCCTCAAGCTGCTTTTGGTAGCATTTGATGCCATGCCGATGCACCGTCCCATTCTGGAGGCTTTGTTGTCGCTTGCGGAGGCGATGCAAAACGGTGCATTGGTTTGCAAGGCATTGCGGAATTTGGTGTTGCAAGAGACAGAAACCCGCAAGAAGGTTTTGTTGCACCGACGTTTGGCCATATCTGCGAAAACCGTGGGTGATTTTCCTCTGGCCATCACCTCTTTAAATGCGGTGCTTCAAGAAGACTCTGAAGATGTGGTGTTGCTTGGAGAACTCAGCCATTTGCTTCGCTTGCAGCATGACATGTCTGCACTGGTTGTCGTTTTGGAAAAGCGAGGTGACATTGCGTTTCGTCAGGGAGACAAGCCCATGGCGACACAAGCTTTTCGAGAGTTGGCTTTTGTTTTCGAAACAAGGTTGGGCCGCAAGAAAGAAGCCCTAGAAGTGCTTCGAAAAACGGCTTTTTGGACCAAAGAGCCGGGCAGTCTTTCAGAGCTTGTTGAATTGGCATGGAGGTGTGAGCGGGCGGATGTGGCCAAAGAAGCTTTGGAGACATGGCTTGCGCTTCCTTCTTCAGCCGGCAAGCCGGAGCAAGTTGCCAAAATACGTGCGCAGTTAGGGAAGGCCCATGAGGGTTTAGGAGACAAAGAGGCTGCCCGGCAGTGTTATGCAGAGGCTTTTGTGCACCGGCGTTTGGACGATGAGTTGGCTGGCAAGTTGGAAGCCATGTTGCGCAGTCAAGCTGCCTATGCGGAGTTGGCCGATTTTTGGAACCAACGAGCACAAGCTTTGGGTGAAGCGGGCCGTATTCGCGAGGCGGCCTTATTTTATTTCCAAAGTGCGCAGCAGCTTTTGGATTTGTCCCAACAGGTATTGGCAGTGCAGCGTTTGCAGGCGGCCATTGAGGTAGCGCCCAACAGTCCTGAGGCGGCCTATGCTTTGGAGCAGATGGCGAGAATGGCACAGAGCAGTGGTGACACTCAAGAAGCCGCGCGGCTTTGGGCCGAGTGTGCCGCTCGAACCACGGAGCCGACGAGAGCTGCTGAAAGCTATTGGGCGGCTGCTCAGTTAAAAGTTGGAGAGCCTGAGGAGGTGGAGCTTTTGACGAAGGCCATTGCCTGCAATGGCTTGTTGTTGGCTGCCAGACTCAGAAGGAGTCTGTTGACGCAGAAAGTGGAGCCGGCTGTTGTTTTGGAAGACTGCGAAATTTTGCTGGGCGCCACAGAACAAGAGCGCGCTTTTTTGGCCATAAACCGCATTGAAGTTGCCCGGCGCGCTGCTTTTTGCGCCCATGCGCTTGCTCAAAACAAGCGGGCGGCTGAGCTGGTTGAAATATGCTTGCCTCATATTTCGCAAGACGTCGAGTTGTTGAGAATGGCTGTGTTGCTTTTTCAACTGACGAGGAATGTTCCTGCTGAAGTTGAATGCCTGGAGAAGTTGTGGCCATTGGTGCCTCAAGAAGAGTCCAAGGCGATGCGGCGCAAATACATTGAAGCGTCGCTTTCGCTGGGAGTCCGAACGTCCATTGTTGAATTGCTTCGCCAAGCCTTTTCTGAAGAAGCAGGAGATGCTTGGGCGCCACAGTTGCTTTGGAAATATGCTCGCAATGAAGCGACTGGCTCAGAAAAGATACTTTGGCTAGAGACGCTCATTCACGGCTCCTTAGGGGAACCCAAAGCTTTTTGGTTTTGGGAGCGAGCAAACCTCCATATGGCCATGGGTGACTTCACAAAAGCCAAAGAGGATTTGCAGCAAGCCAGTTTTCTTTTTGCTTCGCCTCCTGTGGAGCTCTGGGTACAGCTTGCGGACGTTGAATGTGAGCTTGGAGCATTTGGCAAAGAGTTGGTATGTTGGAAACAAGCCATAGCTGCAGGAATATCTGACAATGTTGTCCTTCAGAAAGCAGCTGACCGAGTGGTGATATTGGCGCAACTACCTGAAGCTGCCTGGAATATACAAGCTTGGGAGCTTGCGCTCCAATTGCCCATTTCAGAGGCTGTGCGCTCTCAGGCTTGGATGTGTTTGGCGCGCAAAAAGGCTGAAGAAGGAGATGTTGTTGCAGCCGAAGAGGCTTTTTCCCAAGCGGCGCAGCAAGGCCCCAATGCGTTGCGCATTGAAGCTTTGTTGGCGCGTGCTGAGTCTTTGGAGGCGAGGAACATGCTTGCCGAGGCAGGCCAAGCTTTTGATGCAGCCTTGGCATTGTCTCCATCCAATGAAACGGCGCTGAATGGCTATAAACGTTGTTTGAGAGAGGTTGGCGACTTTGAGAATTTATCTGAGGTGCTTTCCACAGAGGCGCTTCGTGCGCCAAAGGCACAGGCGGCGCTGCTTTATGAAGAGTTGGCCCATGTTTATTTGGACAAGTTAAATTGGCCTGCTCCGGGAGAAGCCGCGTTTCGAAGAGCCATTGTTTTGGGGAATTCGAGCCAGGCATTGCGGGTTAGACTTGCAGAGCTTTTGGCCCGAAAGGATGAATTCCAAGAGGCCATTGGTTTCCTGGAGGCAGCGGCGAAAACAGCTTCCTCCATTGAGGCGGCGAATTTGTTGAGATATGCGGCGCAATGGGCGCAGAAGTTGGGCGATGATGGCAGAGAATTGCATTTATTGAGGGAGGCGCAAAAACTCCATCCTGCTGAAGGGGAGGAATTGAGTCGGTTTGCCCAACTGCTTTATTTCAAGGGTGCAGTAGAAGAAGCGTTGCCCATTGTCAGGCAGTGGGCCCATTCTTTGGATGTGTCTGCATTCCCCGAAGAAAGTCAGAAGGCCAAACTCTATTTGGCAGATGTTTTGGAGACGGCTGGAGCAACAGAGGAAGCGAGACTTGTTTTGGAAGACATTCTGGCCTCTTCACCTCAATGTTTGCCGGCACTCAACAAAATGGTGGCTTTGCTTGCTCCTCAAAAGACAGAAGCGGGGATGGTTTTTTGGCTCAAACATTTTGAGCAACAGGTGATGGGGGAGAGTTTTCTGGGCCAAACATTGGCGTTTGCACGACAGGCTTTCCTTGAATTTCAAAATGCGTCTTTAGGTGGCAGCTTGTTTTTGTTGGCAGAAAAAACAGCTGAAGATGTGCGGAGCCTGCAAGAAGAGCACGTGGCTTTGCTTCGTCCGCTCAACCAGCCGGAGTTTGCTGCCAAGCATTTGAACAAGCTTGCGCTGCTGCGCCTAAAGGGGGGGGATATTCAAGGTGCGTTAGAGGCATGGGAAGAAGAACTCAGAGCGCAAGAGTCCCTGGGAAACACCCACGAAATTTTACGTACGCTTCAGGCCATGGCCGAGCTTTGTGAGGACGAGGGGAGGAAGCAGGAAGCTGCGGAGTTTTATATTCGGCAAGCGCGTTTGGTTATAGAGAAGCAGGAGGCTTGGCAGGAGGCCTTAGGTTATTTAGAAGCGGCATGGAGGCTTTCACCTCAATGGGTGGTTGCTGATTTGGGGTGCCAAGCAGCTCAAAGAGTAGAACGCTCTCAAACCAAAGTATTGTGGCAGCTACGTCGCATAGAAAGCGCACCGGAGCAGGAAGAGAAAGCGAAGTCTCTGGTAGCGCTCGCAGATGTTTATCAGGAGCTTGGTGAATTCGACAAACAAGAAGAAGCGTTAAAGTCGGCTCTCCACTTGCGTCCTCGCTTTGAGTTGGCAGAGCAGCGATTTTTGGTATTTTTGGAAAGCCAAAACCGCCAGGAAGAGACGGCAGTTTATTTTGAAACTTTGGCTGTTTTGTCTGCGGAGGGTGAGCGTGCTGCTTTGCTGATGCGGGCTGCAGAAATATGGGAGAAAACCCACGGGTGTGAAGTCCAGGCGGTTTCGGCTTTGTTGGCTGCGCGTGCTGCTGCACCAGACGACATGGATTTGTTGCTGTGCGTTGCGGACAAGCTTCACAAGCTGGGGCAGCACGACAAGGCCTCAGAGTTTGACGGATGCTTGCTCAAGCAAAGTCCTTTGCACTCTGTTTTTGAGAGGCACTGTGGATTCTTAAAAGAGCGGGGGGAAGGGCTAAGTTTGGCCAAGTTGTTGGCGCGGCGAGCCGAGGTGGAGCCTTCGGAGCAGGGGTTGGTGAGGTTTTTAGAGGCGGCGGACATTTTTGAGCAATGGGACGAGCGACAGGAAGCGGCGCGATGTGAGCAGCTTGCTTTTGAAATACGCCCTGAGGATGACCGTGCTTTTTTGAGGCTTAAGAAGCGTTTTGAGCAAAACCCTCTCAAGCTTTCCACGTTATTGGCGGAGCGCGCAGAGCATTCTGAAGAAGGGG
This sequence comes from Cystobacterineae bacterium, assembly GCA_009781495.1. Taxonomy (GTDB): domain Bacteria; phylum Myxococcota; class Myxococcia; order Myxococcales; family Myxococcaceae; genus WRKR01. Next base: position 69,742 of record WQYA01000004.1, on the reverse strand, counting down.
AGGCGCTTTCACTTTTAAGGGAGCGGGCATCGGTTTTAATGAAGGCAGGGGATTGGGTAGGGGCCGCTTTTGCATATGACGGCTTACTAGAGAGGGTACCCGATGACGTAGAGGGGCTACGTGCTCGGGCTGAATTAGCGTTTCAGTCTGGGGGAGCCCAAGCTGCCCAGCCTTTTGACATGCGCTTGTTGCGTTTAGAAAGCTCAGGGTTGAGCGCAGAGGAGCAGGCTGGGCTTTGGGTGCGTGTTGCTCAGGCGGCGAAGGAGAGCCAGGCCTTTGGTGAGGCGGAAGATGCGTTGAAGCGGGCATGGCAGCTTGCGCCTGAGAGTGATTTTGGGAAAGCGGCTTTATCTGGGTTGGAAGAGGTTTATGTCAAGCAAGGGGACCTAGAAAATCTCTACCATATCCGTCTGGTAATAGCGCAGCGGGCTCAGGGTGAAGAAGCTTTTGCTCTTTTGGATGCTGCCTCGAAGATGGAGGGACTCAAGGACAAAGGTCTTGCTGCTTTGCAGTTGTTGTTTCATTTGAATTCCACGGATGAAGGGGTTTTCAACCGCACAGCAGCGACATTATCTGAGATGGGGATGGTGGAAGAAGAGCTTGGTTTGCGGGAGCGCTATGCTTATTCTGTTGGTGGAGAGAAGGGGGCACAATCTCTGGTAGACGCAGCGCTTCTTGTCAAAGATGACTTAGGGCGAAGTTTGTCTTTGCTTGACAAGGCGCTTTTCTTAGACGGCCAGAATTTGGCGGCATTGCAAGTCAAGGCGCAAGTGAGCAGACAAAAGGGAGACTGGGTATCCTTGGGAGGTGTTCTGCCCATTTTGACTCAGCGTTCTCCTGAAGAATTATTGCCGGAGATTTATCAGGCGTGGATGGAATTGGCAGAGGGGAAAGAATCTCAAGGGGACGTTGGGGGTGCCATAGAGGCGTTTGAGTTTTTGAGCTCAAAGGGGGGAGAAGTGTTTTCGCTCAAAGCCTTAGAGGGCTTGGAGCGTATATGGAAGGAGCAGGGGAACGTTCGTGGCTTATCGCAAATATTGTTAAGGCGTGCTGCGAAAACGACAGGGGAAGCGGCGGCCAAGTTGCTGTTGGAAGCAGCCCATGGGTTTCAAAATTCAGGGGCATTCGAAGAAGCTTTGAATGCGGCGAGCGCTTCTTTAAGTTTGCGGCCGACGACGAAAGGTTGGCTTTTGGTTGCGCAAGTCAACCGTGCTCTGAGGTGTTTCTTGGAGGCAGCCAATGCCTGGAAAAGTGCTGCCGATATGGTGAGTGGTGATTTAAAAGCTCGCTGGTGGCTTCATGCGGCAGATGCGATGGAGCAGGCAGGCGATTTGGATGGAGCTGAGCAGTTGCTTTCCCAAACGCGAAGAGAGTTTCCAAGCATGCTTCCTGATGGTTTATGGACTCAGCGTATGCTGCGTTTGGCCACGGCTTTTTTTGAAAGCAACCGTTTCCATCAAGCATCCGAAATTGTTTCGCAGTTTCCAGACCATCCGGAAATACAAAAGTTGCGTGTGCAATTGAGCTTTGAAAAATTTTCTGCAGCCCAGTCAACGCAACCTATGGAAGACAGAGCGCAGTCCTCCGAGGAAAAAACGCGTCTCATTTTGGACAAGACGCAATTCGCAGAGGAAAAAACGCACTTCATGGTGGATAAGGTGCAATCCACTGAGGACGAATTGGCTCAATTCATTGAGGATGAATTGGCTCAATCCTTCGAGGATGAATTAACGCAATCTTTTTCGAACGAATTCATGCAGTCCATTGAGGATGAATTGGCGTTATCTGTTGAAGACGAATTAACGCAATCCGTTGCAGACCAATTGTCGAATGCCATGGTGAGTGCAAATGTGGCTCAGGTTTTTGATTATGGTTGGCAGTTTCTTGAAATGGGAGAAAGGCCACCGTTGGTTTTGACAAAAAAGCTTTTGGATTTTTGTGAGAGAGTCTCGTTGCCGGAGATGAAGGATTTGTGGGTTGCCGCGCAACTCAATCTTTTGAGGGAGAATTGGGCAGAGCCTGAAATGTGGCAAGCGCTATCCCTTGTGTTTCGCGAGCGGGAAGAAGGCAAGTTTTTGAGCTGGGCGCATGAGTTGGCTGCAGTATTGAGTTCATCTTCGGAGCCTTCGGCCATGCTTTTAGGAGCATCCATAAAGTTACCCATAAAATACAGTGCGGCCCTGCCTCCTCCTGAGGATGCGGTGTTGCTGACAGAATCTTCTCTGCCCAAAATCTATCAAGCTCTTCGCAATGTTGTTTTGCAGTTGGGTGGCCAAGAGTTGGTTTTGGTTTTGGATGCCAGAGGTGGTTTTAACGCCTGGTTGGCAGCAGGGAATGTGTTGGTTTTTGGACAAGAGGCTTTGAATCACTTTGGTTTGGCAGAACTTGGCTATGTGACGGCCTTAGCTCTTGTGCTTTCAGGGCGATATGGCTTGTCTAGAGAAAGTGAAGCTTGGCTGTCGGCTGTTCGGGAGGCGTTTGTGGCCTATCCATCGGTGATGGCAGCAGGCCGCGTACTTGCTGCACTGGAAGGAGAGAATGCAAAACTTGCCTTCCGTGAGCCTGGAGAGAGGCTGAAAACCAGTGCAGCATTTAAGGGCATTGTTGACCATATGTTGGATGTTTTTGGGCAATGGTCTTTATCGCAAAGAAGCATTTCATGAAGCTGCTGTGCTGTTTTGCCTTGTTTTTGGGGTTGGCGTGCACAACCGTATTGCCTGGAGAAGTGGAAGTGGGCTTGTTTGACTTTTCTGCCTCCACCGCTTTGATTGAAGCCGAATGCAGGCCCGATATGGCCGATGAAAGCAGTTTTGGGTTTAAAGGGCGCTTTCGTTTGGAGAGCAACCTTTCGGATGGCTATTTCATCTACCAAAGCATCCACCGTACAGCTCAGTTTGATGGTCAAAATATGGTTTCCGTCTATATAGCTGAGCGTAGTTTTATATCTGACTGTGAAGCTTGCAACACAGACGTCGTCGAAACACTGAATGTGGTATTGCTGAGCAAAACACAAAACGAGTTGCTCAATGGCCAATGTCCACGCCCTTCCTTGAGAGAAGGCATTCTTGTTGAAGAAGACGAATCTCCTGCTGAGTCTGCTTCAAATGAGCTGAGTACAGCGAATAGGTGCGGCATTGTTTTGAGGGAAGGCATTCCTATGGTTGATGGGGAAAACGTTTTTCCACCTGGTCCCATACCAGGTGGTTTTGACGCAGTGCGTGCGTGTGGAACTTTGCTTGCTCATGTGGTAGTGACCCCTTCTGAACAGGGCTGCCCGGAAAATTGCTATAAGGATGATGTGGTTTATTACCTAGAAGGAATCCGGAAAGAATGAAGAAGGCCATTGTTCTTTTCTCAGGGGGGTTGGACTCGACCACCTGTTTGGCCATTGCGCGCGCGCAAGGGTTTTCGCCTTTATGTCTGAGCATTGATTATGGACAAAGACATGCCATTGAGCTGAAGGCAGCCGAGCGTATTTCAGCTTCTTTTGGGGTACCTTTGCGCATTTTGCAATGCTCTCTTCGAGAAATAGGGGGCTCAGCGTTGACGTCGGAACTTCCCGTGCCCATGGAAGAGCCGGCTCCCAATGAACGTATTCCCATCACCTATGTCCCTGCACGCAACACCATTTTCCTAGCGTTGGCTTTGGGGTTTGCGGAGGTAGAGGGGGCGCAGGATATTTTTTTAGGGATTAACGCGGTGGACTACAGTGGCTATCCAGACTGCAGGCCGGAGTTTGTATCGGCATTTGAAACGCTTGCTGGACTTGCCACCAAGGCAGGGGTTGAAGGCACGCACTTTCATATTCACACGCCCTTAGCGGGTTTATCCAAAGCACAAATTATCCAAAGGGGAGTTGAGCTAGGGGTGGACTATTCTATGACCCACAGTTGCTATGCGCCGTCCATGCGTGGGTTTGCGTGTGGGGAATGTGAAAGTTGCCGTTTGAGGAGGCGTGGTTTTCTTCAGGCGGGGATAGCAGATTTAACGAGGTATAAGGATTGAGAACGCCATTTTTTTTGCTGATGGGTTTTCCCTTGTGGGGCTATGCCACGGAGCCTTTGGTAGATGTGGCAAAACACATTCCCAATGTTGTCATAGAATTGCGTTATGCACGAGAAGACAATTTTCTTGGCCGCGCCCTCTATCCTCCGGAGGCGTGTTGTTTGTTGCGCAGGAGTGTTGCTGAGCGTTTGTCTCGTGTTGCTGAGCGCCTGGCCAAGGAGGGGTTGAGGCTCAAGCTTTGGGACTGTTACCGGCCTTTGGCCATACAGAAAGAGATGTGGAAACTTTTTCCAAAGCCTGGTTTTGTAGCGAACCCTCAAACAGGCTCTCACCACAACCGAGGTGCGGCCGTAGATTTAACTCTGGCAGACGCCCAAGGTATTGAGCTTGAAATGCCGACGCCTTTTGATGAATTTAGCCCCAGGGCGCGTCAAGGCGCCACCTTGGGCATTTCGAAGACGGCCGCCCAAAACCGTGACAAACTGAAAGCAGCCATGGAGGCGGAGGGTTTCATTGCCAACCGGAAGGAGTGGTGGCATTTTGAAGCGAAGGATGCTCGGCAGTTTAAAGTGCTTGACCAAGCACCCTTGCCCAAGGTGCAAGCTTTTGAGCCATAGCGTTTAACGGCGACGTTTCGAAGGTTTCGATTTCAAAGGCTGTGGCGTGCTCAATGTTTTTTTGGAGCAGGTATTTTTATCTGAGCTAAGGGTTTTTTGGGCTTCAACCAAGGCGGTGCGAGACTCAGGGACAATGTTGCTTGCCGCGTTGGCTGCCGCTTCCCAACGAGCATCCGCGGAGCGAAGCTGTGCAGCAATGTCTGCGACACGTTTGTCCAACTCGAATTGTGCTTCTATGGCGGCGACCCATGCTTCATCGGCTTTGACGAGGTTTTCACAGCTTGTGTTTAAGTCGCGCACAGAGACAGAATTGGGGCGTGCTTTATATTTAGAAGCCAGTTGATGATAGATTGCACTGGCCTGAGTTTTTTCTCCTGAACGCAAAGCAAGCAAGGAAGCGTTTTGCGTGCGCAAGCCGTCTGCATGCAGAAACAACAACTCAGGCTTGGCTTCAATGGGGAAGTCTTTTGCCTTAGAGTTGATAAATTGCAGAGGAACGCGCTCCAACACCAATTCGCCGCGCGAAGCTTGAAGTTGCAGTTTTGAAATTTCCTCGGTGAGGCAGGCAGCCATTTCCTGAATGCTGGGGTTGTTGCTTGAGAGAGAAATTTTGGCAGGCCGCTTGGGGGCCACAGTTAGTGCCATGGATATTTCGGCAATGCCCATATTTTCCATGGGAGCAAAACAATGACAAGCTTGGCCTATGGCCAAACGCACATGTCCAACGGCGTCCGAAGCCTCGCTGATGCCGAAAACAACTTGTGGGGAATTGGCAGGATAATTGATGGCAATGCTGGCGGATGGCTTGGTTTCTTCTGAAGGGAGCAACTGAAACTGCAAGGAGGCGAGGGCGGATTCAATGCAGGAGATACCTGAAGGGCTGAGATTTTCTCCTTCAACTTTATAAAGCGTGGTTTGGCTGCCGACGGACGCGGCGAGTTTCACCTGGATGTTTTGATTGTCTTGTCGATTTTGAGGGGGAACAAAACACTCAAGAATGGCCGGCTGAACAGAGAGCATTCCCCCCAAAATAATTTCTTCGTTGGTGATTCCAGAGACCATACCCGAAGGTTTTTGGCAAGAAGCCACGTCAAAGTGCACGAGGTTTTCAACCTTCTGTTGAGAGACAGCAGGTGCGCTTTTTGCTGCTTTTTGAGAGGCGCACCCCAAGGACAAAACCATTGACGCTGCAACCAACACTCCGGCCCAACTAAAAAAGTGAGTTTTCATGTCAATCCTCATGAGAAACGAGCATAACGTGTCTTGTTAAACAGAATACCCCTGGCCTCTAGGTTAGACGCAAAGGGTATTTTTTGCCTAGAACAGTTTAGCTAAAATAGGTTGATAAGGTGTAACAGGGGGATAGCAAGTGCAAGCAAAGCCTCTCCCACAATGAGCCCGGACGCAAGCGGCACACAAAGCGCGGCTTCTTGTCGGGGGGATTGTCGTTTCCATACATATTGGCAGGCCCCGCCCAATAGCATGGGCAATATGTATTGGGCCGGAATGAGGAAGCCCAAGGCCAAGCTTGTCGCGGAGGGGGTATTGGCGGAGGCATATTTTTGGAGGAGGCTTAGCAATAGGCCCAGCAGGGCCCCTATGAAGAGGGCGTGTAGGGCATAGGGGGGGAGGTGTTGAATGCCGCCCGACAGCAACTCAGCAAAGCCGGCCCATTTGACGCTGATGGGGGAAGTGAGGCCCGTTGTGGAGGAAGGAAGCAACTCGGGTGCAAGCCCAAATTGGTTGGGCCCAATGCCGTATTGGGCTTTGAGCAGGGGGTAGACGATGGAGATGGCCAAAGCGCCCACAGGTGTTGCCAAAAGTTGCATGAATGTCAGCGAGCGGTTGTTAGCGCCCACAATTTTCCCCGCACGGTAGTCCTGCATCAGGTGCTCGCCGCCGCCGGCAATACTGCCTGACATGCCGGAGGCCACCATGTTGGTGGCGATGGAATGGGGTGAGAAGAACGCGAAAAGCGCCTGGACAAGGTTGGCCATGACAGAAATGGGCGCCCAGTTGGTTTCGCCCAAGACGCGAGTCCCCACCAACATGAGCAAGACAGAAACACCTATGGCCAAGGCAGACTCCCAAAAGGCTATGCCGAAGAAGAAATGCTGGGCCACAGCCAAAGCGCTGGCCAGCCCCAGGGAGCCGACGAAAACCCATAGGAGTGGAACCTCATTGCGTACAGAAAGAGGTGCGCGATAAAGCTCTCTGAAAGTTTTGGCAAGTTTGGGGGCATGCAACAACAGAGTGGTGATTCCGCCGGATACCATAAGTCCTGTGGCCGGCCACATGGTCCATTTGAGGGTTTCGGCAAAAGTAGCGGATGCAATCCACCCTTGACGAAGCAGGACAAAAGGCAACACAAACCAACCCAGCAGGGCGCCTATGCCCATGGCGGCTGCGACGCGCATGCCGATAATGAGGCCGGAGCCGAAGGAGAGGGAACTGAAGGCGAAACCGACGTTGAGGGATTTTAGGGCGCTTCCAAAAAACAGTGTTTCAGGAATCCACGCGGGTTTGCCGTCGCGAAACCATGTTGAGAGAATTCCGATACCTCCTCCAACGCCAAGCATGCGCAGCTTGCTTTTGGCTTGCAGGCTGTCCTCGTCCAATATTTTGAGGGTTTCCCCTGCGGCGATTCCATCCGGGAAAGGCAGGTTTTCCTCGTCAATAAAATGTTTTCTCAAAGGCACTGCAAGCAGCACGCCCAGCATGCCGGCCAAAGTCATCCAAATGAAAACTTGCAGAGGCGTTGGAGAAAGATGAAAGCCCAACTCGGGTTTTGAGTTGAGCAAGTCAAAAGCCGCCCATACCACGCACATGAAGGCGGATTGTGCAGAGGCTGTGCCGGCGGTTTGCACCAAATTATATTCTCGGCAATTGCTGGCTTTCCCGGTAACGAGGCCAATGCCCTGCAAAAAGAGGAAAGCCAAAAAAGCGCTGACGACAGAAATGGTAGGGCCAAAGCCGATTCTCAAAACAATATAGGGATAGGCGCAACCGATGAGCGCTGCGACGAGAAGGCCAACAGCCATGCTGCGCAGGTTGAATTCAGAAGGAGAAGCGGCCATGGCGTTTGTATAGCCGCAAACGCCCAAAGCTGCGCGCAACATAAACCCCCACTCCCCAAGTGACGGCCCCAAGGAAGCCCTTGGAAACCAAAGGGGGCTTTGGCCTTCAAAAGTCAGCTCCTGAGAAGGGAAGAGCCTAGGTGCAATGTGCGGGTTGCACAAAAAATGTGCATAAAAATACGCATAAAAAATGAATGCTTAGTTGTTTTTTTAAAAGCCGATTCGTTTCGGCTTGACATGGAGCATAATATGCTTCATGTAGGGATCAGCAGTGCATTCGAGCTGAACTGGTTTCCCCCCACCATTTCAGCAGTCTCGCTGCATTTCAGACGTATCCGCGGCCTGGTGCTACGCATCGGGCCGCCTTCTTTTTTCCCGCATAGAATGGGCGCCACTCATTTTGGAGACACTTGCGAAATGCTCCACGGGTTGGGCTCTGCTGCCTGCAACACAAGCATGCTTAAGCACGCCGGCTCCAACCGCAATGCAGGGGGGGAGTCTGGGGTTTCAATCCTTCCAAAGGGGGGGACACCGGCTTGGTTTTTTAGTTGGGGATAAACAAAGCTGCCTGGCTCAACCAGTCCAGCAATGGGCCTGGGAGGAGGCCCAGCAGAATGACGGCCACAGCAGAGACAGCCAGGACAAACTCGGTGGACCAGTGGCGTAGGCCTATTTCTGTTTCAGGGGAGGGTTTCATGTACATATAAACTATGACGCGCAAATAATAATACATGCCTGCTGCACTGGCTAAGACACCCAAAACAGACAAGCCGATGAGGCCTGCGCTGATGCCGACCTTAAACAAATAGAGTTTTCCCAAGAAGCCAATGGTGGATGGGATGCCTCCCATGGAGAACATGAACAAGGCCATTGCCAAGGCCCACCCCGGACGTCGCGTTGCAAGCCCAGAAAGTCTGTTCAAATCCCAAGCATCGGCTGCGCCATCGTCTTCGCGTTTCTCTATGGCGGCGAGGACTCCGAAAGCCCCAACAACAGTAATGGCATAAGAGAGCAGATAGAAGAGAATGCCTTGCAAAGCTGCGGGACGCAGCGTTTCGATGGTTGGGGTAGCAACCTTTGTGACACTGAGCACGCCGACGTCATTGCCCCAATGGCTTGTGGTGAACAGGGCCGCAACGCCGATGAGGATATAGCCTGCGTGCGCAATAGAAGAATAGGCGAGCATGCGTTTGACGTTGCGTTGTGCAATGGCCATGAGGTTGCCGACCACCATGGTAATGGCGGCCAGGAAAGACAGAATGTGCAAAAGCACGGCGGAGCTGTCGCCCACATGGAGAACGACGCGGACCAAAGCCACGAAAGCCGCTGCCTTAATCCCAGCGCCCATGAGTGCCGTAACAGGCGTAGGTGCGCCTTCATAAACATCCGGCGTCCACATGTGCAAAGGCACCGCTGCAATTTTGAAAGAAAGCCCTGTCAGCACCAGAATGAGTCCAGGCCAACTAAGCCATGGGGTGGTTTTAAGGGCATTGGGCAAAGCGGTATGCAATAGGTTCAGTTGGGTAGTACCCGTAGCCCCATAGAGAAGGGCGACGCCATAAATGAGAATGGCCGAGGCGAAGGCGCCCAAAATAAAATATTTGAAAGCGGATTCCACGGAGCGGTTGCCGCGTCGCCAGAAAGCTGCCAGGGCATAAGTGGCTACCGACATAAGCTCTAGGTTAACGAAGAGGGTAATCAACTCATTGGAAACGGCCAGAAGGCTCATGCCTGCAGCGGCAAACAACAGCAAGGCATAAAATTCGCCACGCTCCGCATTGCGTTGGCGGAAAAAACCCAAAGCCAGCAGCGAAGACATGCCTGCAGCGAGGCAGGCAATGAGGGTTATCCAACTTGAAAAACCGTCTGCGACACCGCGGTCATTCAGAATAAATCCAGCGGGAAGCTGGGTGTTTTGGAAAGCCAGAAAGCCTGCAACCGCCGATGCCCCGGCTGCAAGAATGGCCTGATAGCTGCGTGACTTTGAAACCGAAAAAGCTTCTGTCAACATCAGCAACATGGCTGTGACAGCAAGGATGGCCGCAGGCAACAGAGTCTGGACAAAGCTTGGAGGAGAGACAGTGGAAGCTGGCATGGCGGGCAAAAGCATGGAGGAGAAAGCCAGGCTGGGAAAAGCACTCATGGCCGCTCTCCTGGTTGGTTGTTGGCAAGAAGGGGTTGAGAATCATCCACTTGTTGTACGTGTAGTGGCTGGGGGGGGGGCAAGGCACTGACATGCATCCAAAGAGCTTCCTTTTCCCTTTGGGGGGAGAGGGTTTTAGCTTCAGGGTTAGGCCTTGCTTGGTGTACCCGCGCCACATAGCGCTCCACAGAAGGAGAAAGCACTTCCAAAATGGGTTGGGGCCTGAGTCCCATGAAGAAGACGAGAAGCACGAGGGGCAGCGCAGTGACAAACTCGCGGAAGTTGATGTCTTTCAAACTTGCGTTGGCTTGTTGTGTCACAGGGCCAAAGAAGACGCGCTGCACCACCCACAACATATAGGCCGCACCGAAAATAACGCCCGTGGTTGCGAGAATGCCTGCCCACATCGGCAAGTTGCTTTTGAAGGTGCCCAACAGCACCAGAAACTCGCCCACAAACCCGTTGGTGCCGGGTACCGCAATGGAGGAGAAGGTAATGATGATAAAGAAAACCGTAAAGATAGGCATAGCCTTAGCGATACCACCATAGTCTGCCATGTTACGCAGGTGGCGACGCTCATAGAGCATGCCGAACAGCAAGAAGAGCGCACCCGTAGAAACGCCGTGGTTGAGCATTTGATAGGCCGCGCCCATGGTGCCTTCTGCTTGGAAAGTCAGCATGCCCAGCATGCAAAAGCCCATGTGCGAGACGGAGCTATAGGCGATGAGTTTTTTGATGTCTTTTTGTGCCAAGCACATGAGCGCGCCATAGACGATGCCGATGAGCGACAAGGCGACGAGGACATTTTGATAGGCCCAGGCCTGTGCTGGAAACAGGGGCATGGCATAGCGCCAGAAACCGAAAGTCCCCATTTTGAGCAGGACGCCTGCCAACACCATGGAACCTGCAACCGGCGCTTGCACGTGGGCGTCCGGCAACCAGGTGTGCACAGGAAACATGGGGACTTTAATAGCGAAGGCCAAAGCGAAGGCCCCAAACATCCACGGCCCCCATTGGAGCAAGGCAGCGGCGGTGGCGGAGAGGTTGGAGCAATGCGCGTTGTTTTGCATGCAGAGGCTGACCTCGCGGTTGGCATCCATGAGGCTGTTATAGAGGGCGGCATAGTCAAAGCTGCGTGTGCCTTCGGGGCCCGACAAGAAGAAGACCCACAGCAAGGCGAGCAGCATGAGCAGGGAGCCCACAAGGGTATAAAGGAAGAATTTAAGGGCGGCCTTTTGACGCTCCTCGGAGCCGAACACCCCAATGAGGAAATACATGGGGATGAGCATGGCCTCGAAGAAGATATAGAACAACATGACGTCCAGAGAACACAGGGCCCCCATCATCGCCGTTTGGAGGATGAGCAAACAAACGTGGAACTCTTTGACGCGCTCCTCGACAAAGCGCCACGAAGACAACACCACCAAGGGTCCCAGCACAGCCGTCAGCAAGACGAGCGCGACAGCCAAGCCGTCCACGCCGAGGTGATAGCTGATTCCCAAATCCGACAGCCAGGACAAGCGGTATTCCAGTTGGAACTCAGGGCCTCCAGGCTTGAAAGCAGCAAAGGCCCAAATACCGGTAACGAGGTTAACCAGCATACCCAAGAGGGTGGCGAAGCGTATTTGTCCCTTCTCGTTGCCCGGGAGGAGGAGGAGGAGCAAAGCGAAAGCCATGGGGAGGAAGACGACATAATTCAGCAGCGTGGAGGAGGCATTCACGAGAGCACCTGAAGCAATGCGTAAGTCAAGCCAACTGCCAGCGCCAGGGCGATGGCGGATGCATAAGCCTGGACGTTGCCGTTTTGGAACCAGCACAACACCTTGCCCACAAAGCCCACGGTTTGCGCAGTACCGTGTACGGCGACGCGGTCAACGAGGAAGGCGTCTATATAGCGATAGAGCCCCTTGGCCAGGCCCTTTGCCCGCTCAATGAACAAAAGCTCATAAAGCTCATCCACGAAGAATTTGTTTTGTGCGAAGCGACGCAAGGGCTCCAAAATGGCAGGGAACTTGCGCTCCCCCCTCCACAGCTTGAGATAGAGGAAGGCAGAAATTCCACCGCTTGCCAAAGCGATGAGCCAGGCTTTAAGCCAACCTGTCCAGAGCAAGCTCTCCCAAGAAGCTTTGTCGAGCCCGTTTCCCAGCAGTGTTTGAGCGTGAAAGCCGATTCGGTTGGCCAAACCGAACACCGGCGTCAAATAGAATTCCATAAGGGTTTGGTTAGGGGAGGCGTTAGGGGCAGGCAGCAGATAGGGGAAGCCGTGGAGAATGGCTACAATAGAGAGGACAGCCAGGACACCGAGGGGCAGCGTCATAGGCCATGCGCTTTCATGGGCATGGGGGAGTTTAGCGAGGGGGGAGCGTTGGCCCTCAAAAGTCAGCACATAGAGGCGTACCATATAGAAAGCGGTACAAGCCGCAGCGACAAGGCCCAGGTAATAGAGCGTATGCAGCACATGGACATCCGCCAGTTGCTGTGTTTCGAGTCCGAAGAGAATGGCGTCTTTGGAGAAGAAACCCGACAGGGGGACGATGCCGGTAATGGCCAAGGTGCCGATGAGGAAAGTCCAAGCCGTCCAAGGCATTTCTTTGCGCAAGCCGCCCAGGCGTTTAATATTGGTTTCGTCGCCGTTGCCATGCATGACGGAGCCTGCGCCCAAGAACATGCAGGCTTTGAAGAAGGCATGCGTCACGACATGCAGGAAAGCGGCCCAGAAGAGGCCGCAGCCTATGCCCATAAACATAAAGCCCAGTTGGGAGACGGTAGAATAGGCTAAAATTTTCTTAATATCATCCTGGGCGAAGGCGATAAGGGCGGCGATGAGGGCCGTAAGGCACCCCACGACAGCGATGGTAGCCATAGCGAAGGGGGAGAGCACCACCAGATAGGAGATGCGGCAGAAGAGATAGACGCCGGCCGTTACCATGGTAGCCGCGTGGATAAGGGCAGAGACCGGCGTAGGGCCTGCCATCGCGTCGGGCAGCCAGACATAGAGGGGCAGTTGGGCGCTTTTGCCTGCGGCGCCCAGCAAGAAGAAGAGCAGGACCACCGTCATTACCCCCGCATAGCTATAGCCCTTGAGGGGGCCTGTCTCAATGTGTCGATGGATGAACAGGGGGGGTACATTCTCGCTGGGCTCTAAGCTGCTATCCTGGGCCACCAGGGTGGTAGCCAAGGCGGACAGGCTTTGGAAAGCCAGGGGGCCTTTTTCATGGAGGCCCACAGAAAACCGATAGGAGGTGGCGGGGGTGCCTTGGGGAGCCTCTTTGACGGCGGCGGCGACCAGCAGAACCAGGAGGAAGCTGGCGACCAGGAAGCCGAAGTCGCCGATTCGGTTGGTAATGAAGGCTTTACGGCCCGCCCATGCTTTGGCGTTGTCGTCATACCAGAAGCCGATGAGCAGGTAGCTGCAAAGGCCCACGCCCTCCCAGCCGACGAAGAGGAGGACCAGGGAGTCGGCCAACACCAACGTTAACATCATCGCGACAAAGAGGTTAAGGAAGCAAAAATATTTCGCATAACCTTTGTCATGCTCCATATAGGAGGTGGAATAGAGGTGGATAAGGAAACCTACCCCCGTAATCACCAGCAACATGCTGGCGGAGAGTCTGTCCGCCAAGAGGCCGAAGTTGACTTTGAAACCCCCGGCAGAAAACCAAGTGCCATAGTCTGCGGACAGTGCATAGCGTGCGGTATCTGAAGAGAAGGGGTTGGGGACAAAGGCGCTCGCACTGCCGAGTGCCCATATGACGAGAAGCGACAGCAAGAAGGAGCCGCCCACGGAGGCGCAAGCCACCCAATGGACACTCTTGCGGCTGAGCGCTTTGCCGAAGACGCCGTTGATGAAGGCGCCCAAAAGAGGCAAGGCGATGATGAGCCACAAGCCGTTTTCTAGGGTCTGAAGCGGGAATGGATATTCCGGGAAGAGCTTTTCCATGGTTTTCGCTTTTTGAGTTCAGTCAAGTTCAGTCAAATTCAATGTTTCATGAACCGCACTTCGTCAACGTCCAAAGTCTTTCGGTTTCTATACAAGGCGATGATGATGGCCAACCCCACAGCTGCCTCGGCGGCTGCGACAGCGATGACGAAGAATACAGAGACGTGGCCTGTAATGTCGCCATGTACACGTGCGAACCCAATGAAGGCCAGGTTGGCCGCATTGAGCATCAGCTCCACACTCATGAAGACGATGAGGGCATTTTTGCGCAGAAGGAAGCCCAACATTCCCAGGCAAAACAGCATGGCCGACAACAAGAGACAGGCGGTGACAGGAATCATTCGAGCTTTCTCCTAAATTCGTTTCTTAGCGATGACGACAGCGCCCAAAATGGCTGCAAGCAACAGCAGAGAAAGTGCCTCAAAGGGGAACAGCCACTGGGTATAAATGGAGATGCCGATGTCTTCCAGGTTACCGAAATACATGAGGGCATTCTGGCCCGTGGTATTGGTTTCCAGGGAGTTATGCCATTGGAGGGAGGCATAGATGAGGATGCTTAGGACAGTGGCGCTAGAGAGGGCGCCTATCCACCGGGCAGGGGAGAGGCGTAGGGGAGGAGGGGCATCCTTCAGGGGGAGGAGCATAATAACGAGGAGGAACAGCACCATAACGGCGCCCGCATACACCATAATTTGGAGTGCGGCGATGGCATGGGCGAACAGCAGCACATAAATACCGGCGAGGAAGAAGAAGGTAGCGACGAGGGACATGGCGCTGGTGAGGGGGCTTTTCGCGAAGATGACGAGACTGGCCCCTGCGAGCGTGCACACCGAGAAGACGAAGAACAAGATGATTTCAACACTCACTTGAAGTCTCCAAAAGCGCCCCAGGGTTTGTCGCCATAGGGGCAGCGTTGTTCAGAAATGTGTTGCTCAAACTCCTCGCGGAATTTTGTCACAAAAGACTGCACAGGCAAAGCGCCGGCGTCACCCAAAGCGCACACCGTATTCCCCAAACCGACGGGGGGCCAGGGGGCGATGGCCGAAGCCACATCCATCAAAGTGTCCAAGTCCCCGGGCTGCCCATGGCCCTCTTCTATTTTGCGCAGAAGGCGCGTCATCCACGGTTGCCCCTCGCGACAGGGCGTGCATTGCCCACAGGACTCTTCGGCATAGAAGCGCGTCACGCGCCACAGTGCGCGGACGATGCAGGTAGCGTCATCAATAACAATAATGCCGCCGGAGCCGGCCATGGAATGGAGTGGGCGATAGGCGTCAAAGTCCAGCGAGACGCCGATTTCGGAGGCGGTGAGGACGGGGGCGGAGGAGCCGCCGGGAATAACGGCTTTGGGTTTGCGTCCTTCAGGCATACCCTGGCCATATTCCTGGGAATAAATCATCTCCTCAACGGTGGCCTGCATGGGGGCTTCATAGGTGCCGGGGCGGTTAACGCTGCCCGATAGGGTAACAAGGCGTGTACCGCCGGATTTTTCGGTGCCGAGGCCGGCAAACCACTCGGCGCCTTTTTCAAAAATACGCGGCAAGGCGGCGATGGTTTCGACGTTGTTAACGACGGTAGGGCAACCGAAGAGGCCCACGACGGCGGGGAAGGGGGGTTTGAGGCGGGGCCAGCCTTTTTTGCCTTCGAGCGACTCCAGCAAAGCGGTTTCTTCGCCGCAGATATAGGCCCCTGCGCCGCGCACCTGATAGACGTCGAGGGCGAAGGGGGTGTCCATAAGCCTACGGCCGAAAATGCCGTCGGCATAGGCTTCGGCAATAGCCCTGTCGAGCACGCTGGAAGGGTATTTAAATTCGCCGCGTGCATAAATATAGCACGTATGCGCACCCAGCGCCCAGCAAGCGATGGCGATGCCTTCGAGCAGCAGGTGCGGGTCTCTTTCGAGGATATAGCGGTCCTTCGCGGTGCCCGGCTCCGACTCGTCGGCGTTGACGCAGAGGTATTTGGGTTTGGGGCTGTCCTTGGGGACAAACCCCCACTTGACGCCCGTCGGAAAGCCTGCGCCGCCGCGCCCGCGCAGGTTGGATTTTTTGACCTCGTCAATGATTTGTTGGGGGGAGAGGGAGAGGACCTTCTGAAGGTTTTTATAGCCGCCGGAACGTTTATAGCCGACGAGGGTACTTTGTGCGGGCTTGTCCCAGTCGCGGGAGATGACTTTTTCGAAGGGCACGCTCATTTGAGGTTCTCCAGGATTTGCTCCACCTTTTGAGGGGTGAGGCTCTCAAAGTGGTCCTCGTTGATTTGGAAGCAGGGGGCCGTGCTGCAAGAAGCCAGGCATTCCGCTTCGCGCACAAAATAGCGTTCCCCGTTGACGCCTGCGCAGGTGTCCAATTTTTTCTCCAGGAAGGCCAGCAGGCTTTCGGCGCCGCGCAGGGAGCAGGAGAGGCTGGTGCAGACGTCGATGACATAGGTGGCGGGCTTTTGGGTATGGTACATGACATAGAAGGTAGCGACCTCATAAGCATGCTCCTTGTGAGTCTCCAGCCTTTGAGCGACAAGCTCCATGCCCTCTGGGGGGAGCCAGCCTTTCATCGTTTGCAGGAGGCGCAGGGCGGGCAGCATGGCCGCGCTTTTTCTGTCACTGGGGTAATGGAGGAGGAGTTCGGCGATACCCTCGTCGAACTTTCGGTATTCTTCTTGGGTGAACAAGGGATCCGACATGGCTGCGAGCTTCGTAGGTAATGACGGGCCAATAGTCAATGAAAACCCAACATTTTAACCATATCGGAATGGGTTAGCCCCCCGCCTTTCCCTTGCCCCCCAGCCGCAACAAAATTCGAACACGGCAGATAATCCGTGTGTGAGGCAGGAAGTTTGAAACAAACCCGAGGGAAAATCGCCATTAGGAAAAGCCCCAAGCCCTGGGCAGCACAGGGTTTATACTTGGGTTTTAAAGGTTGTATTATGAGAGAAGTCGGTCGAAAATAGAGGGTATTATGGAGTTTTATTTTAACGGGAGACGGGTTTAAAGCGGGAGTATCAGCCTATGAGCAAAAAAGCGTTTTGGGTATTGGGTTTCTTTTTATGGAGTGCAGACATTTTAGCCCAGGGGCGGGGGGATATGGAAGAGGAGGATGGGGCAGAGCAGCAGGAGAATGCGGGGAGGCAGCCTGGCTCCAAGAAGAGGGGCCCTAGGGGGCAGGATTGGGGTGTGGTAGGGGGCAAAACCCTGGGAGGAGGCTCCTTTGCGATTGAAGGCGGCATGGAAGGCGCGTTTGCCTATTTGGGCAGCATTGCGAACAGAAGCTATGAGGACGACCGGATTGGGTTTAGGGCAGGCTTTTCCTATGGCCTTTTTTCAGGTTTGGACTTAGGGCTGCGTTTCACCTTCAACTTAGGGTGGGGGGAGATTCAAGACTACTACAGGGGCTATACTTACGTTAGAACCACCCCTACCGACACGGTCCCCGGGGTTAAAGTCCAAGCTTTGTTGAAAGTCGGTTTTTTCGACACGGGTTTTTTGTCTTTGGCGATGAAGGTGGAGCCGGGTTTTCTAGCGGATTTCTATTCTGGAAACACCGTCATGGGGCTGGCGCTTCCGGTGGGTTTCCAACTGGGTTTGGCGCTTTCGCGCCGGGTGAGTTTGGGGATTCTTTTGGACATGCCGATGGTATTGGAGTTTGGGAAGCAGGGGAGGAAGGACAGCTTTTTGTTGCCCATACTCCTGGGTGCGGGCGTAGACATTTTTTTCACCCCCAATTTTTTGCTGCATGCTGCTCTAACGATGGGCCCCGCCATTAACGTTGTTGGGAGCGCCTGGCAGAGCGTCCACGGGGGGGATGTGGTTTTCGTAGCCGAAGTGAAAAGCGGCATTTCCTACCGTTTTTAAGGGTAGGGGGCATATTTAAAGCGGGGGCAGGACTTTCCCAGGGTTAAGGATACCCAGGGGGTCTACCGCTTTTTTAAGCATACGCATCAAGTTTAACTCTTCAGGCGTACGCGAATAATGCAGATAGGGGCGTTTAAGAAGCCCGATGCCGTGCTCCGCGCTGATGCTGCCGTGGTGTTGTTTCACGAGGGAGAAGACGTCGTTATCGACTTCGCTGGTTTTAGCGAGGAAGGTAGATTTGTCCATGTCTGGAGGTTTGAGGACATTGACGTGGAGGTTGCCGTCGCCGATGTGTCCGAAGAGGCAAACCTCCCACCCGGGGTATTTGTCAGCGAAGAAAGCTTCCAAGCCTTTGCAGAAGTCCAGGAGATGGGCGATGGGCAAGGCGATGTCGTTTTTGTGGGGCATACCGGTTGCGGACAAGCTTTCGCTGATGGACTCGCGAAGCTCCCAAAGTTGGCGGGCTTGTTGACCGCCTTGGGCCAATATGCCGTCCACGACGACGTCCTCCATGCATTGGCCTACCCAGGCTTCCAAGGCCTCTGGGTTTTCGGTTTCGACTTCGAGGAGGGCATAGTGGCTGGCGGGGGTTTCGAGGGGCATATACCGTTTACGGTGTTGTTGTACGCGGGCCAAGCACTGGCTGGTAAAAAACTCAAAGGCGCAGAGGGTGAAGGGGGCTTGGCGTGCGCGTAGGAAGAGGGAGAGGATATTCTCAAGGCTATGTGTAGCCAGCAAAAGGACTTGGGGTTTAGGGGGAATGCGCACGAGTTTAAGGGTGGCTTTGGAGATGATTCCCAGGATGCCTTCGCTGCCGATGAAGAGTTGGCGCAAGTCAATGCCTGTGTTGTTTTTTTCCAAGGCGTTGTTGAGTTGCAAAACCGTACCGTTGGGGAGAACGACTTCCATGCCCAGCACCCACTGGCGCGCCAGCCCATAGCGGATGACGCGCACGCCGCCGACATTGGTGGCGAGGTTGCCGCCGATTTGGCTGGAGCCTTTGGCGGCCAAGTCAATGGGCCAGAAGAGGCCGTGTTGGGCGCAATGCTCATGCACCGCTTCTGTTGGGACGCCGGCTTCCACTTCCAGCGTTTGTCCAAGCACGTCGACGGCGCCCAGGGCGCGCATTTTTTCGAGGGACAGAATGGTTTCGCCTTGGGTTGCGACAGCGCCGCCGGCAAGCCCTGTGCGGCCCCCGGAAGGGACGACGGGGACGGCAAAGCGCGTACACAGGGCCATATAGCGAGAAATTTCTTCTGTTGTCCGAGGAAAAACGACGAGGGAAGCTTGGGGGGAGAAAGCGGTTGTCCAGTCCACGCTGTGGCTTTGCAGAAGCGCTTCTTCGGTACTGAAAAAGTTTTCGGGGAATTCTGTTTTAAGGGTATTCCAAAATTCAGAGGGGAAGGGCATAGCCTAAGTCTAACGTGCTGCCGACGGTAGAAATAGAAAAAAAAGGCCGCCCAGGTTTGGGCGGCCTTTCTAAGCCGGGCTAAAAAAGCCCTAGGCGTTGTTATTCAGCGGTTTCGACTTTGTCGGCAGGTTGGACAATGACGAATTCAACGCGACGGTTGGTCTCACGTCCAGCAGCGGTGTCGTTGCTTTCGATGGGCCTGTCAGGTCCGAAGCCCTTGGCCTCAAGGCGGTCCTTCTCGACGCCTTTCTTGAGGAGGTAGGTGCGGACAGCTTCTGCGCGGCGCTCAGAGAGTTTGAGGTTGGTTTCATATTTTCCGGTAGAGTCGGTATGTCCTTCAATCACCACCTTCGGAATTTCCGGGTGCTCCTTAATGACGCGGGCAATGTCATTCAGGAGGACATTGGAGCGCTTCTGAATGGTGGCCTTGCCGGTGTTGAAATAGACTTTGTCGCTGATGACGAGTCGCTCTTTCGTAATGGTGATAGCGCTCTTCTTGGGGCAGCCGTTGTTTTCAGGAGGCCCTGGCTGGAACGGACAACTGTCGAAGCGGTCAGGAATGCCGTCACCGTCGGTGTCTTTGTCGGGGCAGCCCTTCAACTCAGGAATGCCTGGCTCGTTGGGGCAAGCATCCTCGTCGTCAGGAATGCCATCGCCGTCGGAGTCTTTGATGGGGCAACCCTTGTTGGAAGCAGGCCCTGGCTCATAGGGGCATTCGTCCTCGTTGTCGGGGATGCCGTCGCCGTCGGTGTCAGGCGGCGGGCAACCGTCATATTCAGGCAAGCCCGGCACGTCTGGGCACTTGTCGAGGCGATCCACAACACCGTCACCATCGGCGTCTGTGTCGGGGCAGCCGTTGTTTTCAGCCGGTCCTGCCACATCGGGGCATTGGTCCACACCATTTTTGACGCCATCGCCGTCTTTGTCCAAATCAGGGCAACTGGCTATCTCATAAGGTTTGCCTTCAATGCAGGGAGGCAGTCCTGGGGTGGACACGGCAATGCCGCCGAGGACGCGCCAGTTGGGTGTGCCCGGGTTTTTGCCAAAGCCTTTGGCGCCCATAGCGAAGATTTCAAAAACGTTGTTGGGGAGCCCCCAGCGCAGGCCGGCAAAGGCTTCGCCCGCCAGCGGCGCATCCACGAGTGGAATGAAAGCGCGACCGCCCAACTCAAAGCGCAGGCCTTCGTTGGTGGAGGACAAGACAAGGCCCGCCGTCATATAGTTGCCTACTTCGCTCTCTATTGCTGTCTCGGTCAACACTTGCTTGGTGCGGAAGAGAGCGCCCACTTCTGCGCCCAAACGGAAATAGTCTCCCAAGCTGCGGCCAATACCGATGCGGGGGTTGAAGCCATAGTCCAAGTCTTTGGTCAGCGCCTTCTCGGAGCCCAGGGGCAATGAGGCGCCCAAGTGCAAGCCCAAGTCGATGACGTCGCCATAATATTCCGACAAAATCCCGAAGCGGAATTGGAAATAGGGAGTGCCCAGGCCCTTTTTGCCTACGGCTTGAATCGATCCGTCCCTACCCGGGTCGGCGTCTCCTGTTTGGCTGAAGACATAGGGCACCTGAGCGCCGATTTCCAGCCATCTCGCCACGGAAATGGCCATGGTGACATGTCCTGTGGTGCGTGCGTCGACGATATAGCCAACCTTGTCGTCGTTCTCATTATAAACAGCCAAGGGCTGACTTTGATAATGACCAACCAAGCTCACCCTAAATGAGCGCTCCGGCAACAAATCGCCCGTGCTGAGCAGCAAGTTGCTTCGAGCTCCAGGGTTGAGCGTCAGCTGTTCGAGCTCAAACGACTTTACAGGGCTCTGGCCAAAGGCCGTAAGCCCTATACAGCCAGCCAACAATAACAACAAACGTTTGTGCTTCATGCGTTCTCCTTGTCGCCGGTCCCTTGCTGCTGGCCGGAAATGCCTTAGTGAAACATAGGTAAAAAAAGGAATCAATACTGAATTGTTTCAACTTATCGAATGCCGAGACTTAGACTAGCACCATAATCCCCCCATTGGCTCCTTCCTTCTGCAGTAAGTCCTGCGTGGCCCGCCAGCCCAAGCTCCACAGGTCCAACCAGCAGACGAAAGCCCACTGCCGCAGCCGAGGCAAAGCCCCTGCTGGTTGTCTTCTGGCCGTCCAATTGGGCGGCCAAGAGAAATTTTGGCCATATACGCCATGAAGCCGAAATAGAACCAATCCAAGCCGCACGCAAGGAATTGGCGTATTCTGTTGCAACACCCTGAGTTGTGGACACAGAAAACCCTCCCGTTTGATAGCCGAAAGTCCCCATGGCGCGCAAACGCAAGAGCGTTTCTTGGCTGAGGCGGTAGATGTTGAGGTTGCCCGAAAGGTCAACCGCAAACCCCGCTGTCCACCCCTCGGAGGGGTGTTGGGTTAGGGGAAACTGCATTTGTGTGCCGATGGCCAATTCTGGATAGGCGAAGGTTTTATTTTTTCCTATGGAATTTACAAGAGTTAGGTTTGCAAAAGCACTGCCTTTCCGGAAAGGGGCATCCACGCGTGCGGCCAGGCGCAGGGGGGTATCCGCTTCTTTGACGAAGTCCATGTCCATGGCGGTGTTCAGCTGGAAGCGTTGAGGGAGATAAGTGCTGGGCAAAGCCAGGCTTCCCAGCCGACGCTCGCGGAGGATGGCTGTGGACTGAGCATATTCAGGGAAGGAAGTTTTTTCCCGAGCGGAGGGTTGGGGGGAGGGGGGTAGCCCATCAGAGGAGGGGGGTAGAGGAGGCGTTTTCATCTCTTCCTGGAAGCTGCCCAGGGGGTAGTCCCCCCACAGGACATGGACATGGGGGTTTTGGCCAAAGACAGCGGCCCTAAAAGTCTGCGCGTCCTGGCGTATGAAGGGGCCGACTTGGGTTTGGCCCAGGCCCAGGGCCTGAAGTTGGGCGTCTTCGGGGACAGGGGTTTCGAAGCGCAGCCACAATTCGGGCTCTCCTGTCGGAGTGGGGTGGATGTCCAGGGTAGATTTGGGTGGCATGGCCTCCACCTCTCTACGCATGGCCAGTTGTCCATCCAGGGTTCTAAATTCGAGGAGGTAGTTGCCGGGTTGTTGAAACGCCAGAGGCAGCGAAGCGGGTTTTCCGTCGACGAAAACCTGGATGTCTTCGGGCAAATTCAGCGCCAGGCTGAGGGGAACTTTGGATATGGAGTCTTCCGTTTCAAGGGGTTGCGAGGGAAAATCATCCGTAGCGTTTATTTGCAAAATATCCAAGCGTTTGGCTGGTGAGGGGGGGCTGATGAGGCCTGTTTTATTGAGGGTGCGCATACGCACATAGAACGTACCGGGCGGCAATTCGGAGAGGGGGAATTCCGGGTGTTCGGTTATTTTTTCATGTACAGGGCCTTGGAATTGGCTGTCCTGGGCCACCTCAACGCGGTAGCGGTTACCGGATAAAGGGGAGGGTCTCCACTGGAGGTTGGAGGCGATTTTTTGGGTGCCGCAGGCGAGGTAGAGCTCATGCATTTGGGAATTTTCCCAAGTAGGGGGGGAAGGGAGTCGCGCAGGGGCCCCCGGTGGGGTATTTTTTTTAACGCGTATGCCCTGGCCGGACTTCAGGCGCACGGATTTGCCTTGAGCGGTTATTTTGGCTTCGCCTTGTTGGACGCTGATGCGGCTGGTTTGCTCCGAGTCCACCTCGACAATGGCCTGGGTAGCGCGCACAGAAACTTCCACGGAAGGTGTGACAATTTCTGCGGGGGGTTTGCGCAAGTCCGCGAGGGAGACGCCCAATTCTCCTTGCAGCAATTTGACGCCGCCGGCTTTTTTGGAGCGGACTTTGGAGCTGCTTCCGCCATAAATGACAATGAGGGCATTTTGCTTCATTTGCAAGGTGGAGTGGTCCCTAAAGAGGATGTCCGCGGAGGCGTTGGAAAGCGTATGCACCTCGTCGAGGCGGAACAAGGGCTGGTTGCGCTCAGCCGATTTCCATTCGCGCATTTTAGCGCCGCGCATGTTGACCGTAGCGCGCAACATGGTGAGGAGGGCATCGGACTTCAAAGCCGTCCCCTTGGCATCTTCTGGTGTAACAGCACGCAGGCGGAGAATGGAACCTGGCTTATGGTTATGGGGGAGGGGGCCCATATCGTTATACAGATGGAGGCGCGGGTATTCCGAAGCGCTGCCGAAAAACTTTTTGGCGATGCCCATGCAGGTGTCGCCGGGTTGAACGACATAGGTTTCAGGAATGCTGGGCTGTTGAGCGAATGCAGCAGAACCCAAAAGGAGGCCGAGCAAAACGACACGCCTCATTCCAGCACCTCATAGACGAGTGTCGTCATGGACTTTCCGCGCAAGGTTTTGTCGCCGACGCGTTTGAAAGAGGGGGAAGTGTCTTCTTTAATGAGGGCGCGTGTGGCTTCGCTCACCAAAATTTGTCCTGCCTGGGCAGAGTTTTCAAGACGGGCTGCGATGTTGACGGTGTCTCCAATGACGGTATAGTCCATACGTTTTTCACTGCCAATGTTACCGGCCACGGCCATCCCGGAGTGCATTCCCATTGCCAGCTGTATTTCCACGCCCCATTTTTGACGCCACCGCCGGTTGCCTACCTCCAACCAACGCCGCAAATCTTCAGCTGCCAACAGAGCCATCTCCGCATCGTTCGGCCGAGACTCCGGGACACCCCATACGGCCATAATGCAATCTCCTATAAATTTGTCAATAATTCCTTTACGTTTGTGAATAATCTCCGTAGCTATACTGAAAAGTTCATTGAGCAAAGAGACAACGGTTTCAGGGGGCAGGGCCTCCGAAATATAGGTAAATCCAATAATGTCGCAAAATAATACCGTTACAAAGCGCCGCTCCCCTCCCAGTTTGAGTGCGCCGGGGTTTTGAATGAGGTTTTCGACAATGTCGGCAGGCAGATAGCGCGAGAGCGCCGCACGGACTTGGGTCTCCTGAATTAACTGATGCTCATAAGCTTTGAGCTCTAGAAACATCTGCTCGAAGGACCTGGCAAGCTGTCCAAACTCGTCCGAGCGCGCACAGAGGGCGGGCTCGACGTTTTCAAACTGGCGCTTGGCCAAAAGTTGTGTGGACAAATTCAGCGATTGCAAGGGCTTGCTGATGCGCCTGGCCAAAAAAATACCGGCAACCAGCGCCAGCGCGAGGCAGGCGACAAGGCTGCGCAAAGTCCAGGTGAGGGCGGATTTAAGGTCTCTAAAAGCATCCTCACTGGGGTGGGTTACCACCACACCCCAACCGAGCTCGGCGATGGGCAGAACGGCCCCCATCATGGATACCCCCCCCTCTTCGAATTCGGCCGCCCCCTTATAGTTGGCGATGCTGGCCACCCCACCGAGGGTTTCGAAGAGGTTGCCGGGGGAGAAGTTTTCTTTTTTGTCCAGGAGTTGGGCATTGGGGTGGGCAAGCAAGCGTCCCTCGTTGTCGATGATAAAAACCGAGTTGGGGCGGAAGGGGAGTTTTTCCTGCAAGTCCGCGGTGAGTTTGCAAAAGACACTGAGGTTCATTTGGGAATAGAGCCAGGCGCGGGCTTGGTTTTCTGTAGGCTCAGAAATCCTCAGGACGATTTCCAGCATGGGGCCGTTGCTCCCGGCCACAATATTGCCAAGCCCGAGGCGTTCGGCCTTGTTTTCAATGAAGCGGAACTCCGACAGGTTTTCCGGGAGGGTAAGCGGGTCCATGGAGCCGAGGGCTTTGGCGACGAGGCGGCGTTGCATGTCGGGGCCATAGACGGCGATGAAGTCCAGCAACTTGGACTCGGCCAAAACATTTCCGACGAGGTTGAGGCGCTCCTCATCCGAAGTTTCGCCGCCTTCAAGCAAGGCGATGCCCATAGCGGTAAGTTGGCTTTGGGCTTGCTCAAGGTGGTGGAGGACTTCAGAAGCTGCATGCTCTGACAAGGCGCTGTCCAAGCGGAAGACATAGAGTTTGATTCTGTCCCAAAAGCCTGTGGCATTTGCCCAGGCCAAGCCCAGCGCCAACGGCAGGGTAATGAGAAAAATAAGAGCGACGAGGCGGTGAAAAAGCCTTGGAAACAAAGTTTGGATGAGCTTATTGAGTTGAGACATGGGGGCTCCTTAGGCGTTTTCACTGGTCTCTGCTAAGGTTTCATACATAAGCTAGGGGGGTGATAGGAGAGGTTATTTCAGGAAAGTTTAGGGTGGAACGTGTCATTGCGAAGGGAGGCATGGGTGTTGTCTATGAGGGCACCCACCTTCATTTGAAGCGCAAGGTGGCGTTGAAGATTTTGCATGCCCACTTGGTAAAAAAAGACAACGCCATGGAGCGTTTTCGCCGGGAAGCCATTGTGTTGGCGAAGCTGGACAACCCTCATGCCGTACGGATTTATGATTTTGGTATTCACCAGGGGATGCCTTATATTGCGATGGAGTTTATTAATGGCATAGAGCTAACGGATGTATTGGCGGTGCAAGGTTTTTTGTCGCTTCCTCGAATTGTCAACATGACGGAGCAGATTTTGGATGTGCTTTCTTCTGCTCACAAACTGGGCATTATTCACAGAGACTTGAAACCGGCCAACATTATGCTCTGCAACACGGAGGAAAACAAGACAGAGTCCAGGGAAGATTTTGTGAGGGTGGTGGATTTTGGCATTGCTTTTTTGCGCGACGAGGATGAGCCGCGTGTGACGCAGCAGGGGCATGTACACGGCACGGCTGCCTATATGTCTCCTGAGCAATGTCGTGGTGTGGATTTGGATGCGCGCAGTGATTTATATTCTCTAGGGTGTGTGGTATATGAGTTAATTTCCGGACAGCCTCCCTTTGTTTCGGATGGCAGCATTGAGACATTGTCGGCGCACCTCTACCGTGAGCCCATGTCCTTGCGTCAAGCTTTTCCTGAGCGGGAGGTGCCGGTAGCGATGGAAGCCTTTGTCATGCGTGCCCTTGCCAAACAAAGGAGCGCGCGGTTTTCTTCAGCAGATGAAATGCGCAAGGAGTTGATTCGAGCCTATAAAGAAAGCGGGCTAAAAACAGCTCGCCCACCGAGGACTCCCGTCCCAGGCCCCGTTTCTGAGTGTTGGCTAAGCGATGCGGATGCGCCGCCGGTTGCCCTGTTGGAGTTGAATATGGATGCAGCTTCGCGCGACACTTTGCTGACAACGCTTGGGGCTTCTGCTGTCAAAAGTGTCCGCATTCAGCAAGGCGACAACCTCATTGGCTATGGATTGGTGATGGTGCTTGCGCAAGACGGCCGGCAAGGTTTGGCTGTTTGCAAGAAGTTGCTGGCAACCCCGCAGGCCCCCCCCATTGTGCTTTGTGGGCCCGAAGATGATTTGGAGCTGATGACCACCTCCATTGGCGTTGGCATACATGACTATATTCCCCTGCCCTTGGACCCTACCGACGTTGCGCGCAAAGTGGCGCGTATTCTCCGCCGCCACGGGAAACAGCCTTCAGCGAAGGCTTGAAGGCAGCCCTCAATGCCGTGTAAAGAAGAAGACGTGCTCATGCGTGCGCACATACAAAGAAGTGGAGAGAGGGGGGCCGAGAAAAAGGGAAGCGGCAAGAGAAGGGGAAGGAGGGGCTTTCCCGGGCCGGGGAGCTTGGCTATAATGGAGTGGGAGTTTCATGAAAGAACCCGCAGGAACAGAAGCGGTTTTGCCTTTGCCGAAGCGTCCACGCGGGCGTGTTTTGGTGGTGGATGATGATGTGCCGTTGGGCGAGCTGATTCGGCTGCATTTGAAGGCGCGCAATTTCAAAGTAGACTGGTGCTCTTCGGCCAAGCAGGCGCTTGAGCGTATGGGGGCTGCCGACAAGAAATTTGACGTGGTGGTGACGGACCTCAACCTCAACCAAAGCTCCGGCATCGACTTATGTTTGGAGATAGGCAAACTAAGGCCCGGGTTACCGGTGATTATTATTACGGCCTATGGAAGCATAGAGACGGCCATTTCTTCTGTGCGAGCCGGCGCCTATGACTTTATTACCAAGCCGCTTGAGTTTGATGCTTTGGCGTTGACGTTGGACAGGGCTGTGCAGCACTACAGCATGCGCGAGGAGTTGACGCATTTGCGCAAAGCCATTGCGTCGACGCAGGGGTTTGGTGAGTTGATTGGTGAAGGCGCCGCCATGAGAGAAGTGTTTCGTCTCATTGAGCGTGTGGCGGCGTTGTCCTCTTCCATTCTCATTACGGGGGAGAGTGGGACAGGAAAGGAGTTGGTAGCGCGGGCATTGCACCGTTTAAGTGAGTTTAAGGAGGGGGCCTTTGTTGCGATTAACTGTGGGGCGATGCCGGAGACTTTGTTGGAGAGTGAGTTATTTGGGCATGTGAAGGGGGCGTTTACGGATGCGCACTCCGACAGGATGGGGGTATTCCGCGAAGCGAATGAGGGGACTTTGTTTTTGGATGAAGTGGGGGAGCTTCCTTTGAGCATGCAACCCAAGTTGTTGCGTGCGTTGCAGGAGAGGAAGGTACGTCCGGTAGGGGGCAACCGTGAGGTGGGTTTTGAGACGCGCATAGTAGCGGCGACCAATGTGGATTTAGAGGAGGCGGTGAAGACGAAGAAGTTTCGTGAAGACCTCTATTACCGTCTCAATGTGATTCCCATTGAATTGCCTCCGCTGCGTGCGCGGGGCAACGACGTTTTGTTGCTTGCGCAGCATTTTGTAGAGCGTTTTGGAAAACGCAAAGGCCAGAAACCCGTCCGTGGATTCAGCCCCGAGGTAATGGAGCGTCTGTTGGCCTACCCATGGCCCGGCAACATACGCGAGCTGCAAAATTGCATTGAGCGCGCCATTGCCATCAGCCAGGGAGAGGTTTTGTCTCTGGAGGATTTTCCGGAGAGGATTCGTCACAAGGACAAACTCGAAACCATAGATGTTGCTGAGCCGGCCACTTGGCTTCCCATGGATGAGGTGGAGCGCCGCTATATTTTAAAGGTGCTGGAATATGTCGGCGGGAACAAGCGGCGTGCAGCGCAAATTTTGGGTTTTGACCGAACGACGCTCTACCGCAAGTTACAGCAATACGACATACAGACCCACAAACCCGCATGAGGTTTGCACACAAAGGCCGAAGGGGAGAAGGCGACAGGGCAGCGAACAAATTTTCCAGAGGGTTTTCATGAAAACCCCGTCCAAGGGGATTATGGGAGAGGGGTTGGTTTCCATAGGGAGACTGCAAAAAAAACGCACTTTGGTTTGAAAAATTTTTTCAGCATGGTTTTTTCTCGTTTTGAGAAAACACAAGAAAGGACATTCATATGTGGATTGGAGTCGCTGTTGCAGCTTTGCTTTTTTCTCAAGCTCCGCAGGAAGCTGCTTTGGCGCCTGCTGCTCAGGAAACGCCTGCAGCACCTTCAGCAGAGCAGACGGCAGAGGCGGCTTTGCAAGCAGCCAAGGCCGCCCAGGCTGCTGCTGAAGCTGCGCAGAAAGCTGTTGAGCTGATGGAAAACGCGCTGAAGCCTTCGGAGGCGCAAGCGGTTGCTGTGGTGGACGAAAATGCGCCGCCCCCCTCCCCTTGGACGACTTCTGCCAATTTAAACCTCATGTTCCTTTATGGGAATGCGAGCAGCATTACGTTGAATGGGAAGGTAGCCGTTTCCTATAAGACGGCGGATTGGATTTTTGGGGGCCAGGTTTATGGCGCCTATGGGCGGGCACGTTTAGGGACGGCGGAGAATTATTCTGACATAGCGATGCAGGGGGGTGTGGACTTGCGTATCGACAGGAGGTTTAACCCTATGCTGAGCGGCTATGTGCTTGGGGGTATAGACTTCGATCATATCAAATCCATAGAGTCGCGACCTTTTGCTGAAATTGGAACGGGTGTTATTTGGTTGGACAGCAAAGTGGGCAGCGCCCCCAAAATGCTGCTGACAACGGACTTCGGTCTTCGTTATGCCTATGAGTCCCGTTTTCGCTATTACCCGACCAACGCTGAAATTCCCCTGTTGGACCCGGCCGACATTCCCGATGGATCCAGAAACCTGTCCAATGTCAACATTATCGCGCCGCGTGCGGCTTTGAGTTTTCGCTATATGCTGACAGAGGGCATCAGCTTTGGGGAAGATTTTGAAGTGTTGTTGAATGTGCTGGAGGTGCAACGTTTTTGGATAAATTCCACCACCAAAATTTCCGTACGCCTCACCCACATTTTCTCCGTAAGTACCGCTTTGACATTCAAATATGACAGTCAGCCGGCCGACGTTGCTGTGAAGAAGCTCGACACAGCTTTGTCTCTGGGGTTGGATGCTGTGTTTTAGGGCGGGTTTAGCTTAAGTTTATACACTTTGGTGGGAGGCGTTTTGGAAGCCAGAGAGCTGGGGGCGAGGGGGTTTATGCCTGACCGGCAAAAACCCCCTCACCCCCGTCCAATGGGACAAAGAAACCTCCGCACGCCATTCGCAATGAACCGCGGTGCCCCCTCACCCCCGTCTATTTAAAACTCTGCCCCACTACTTTGGGTCGGCCTTTCCGAATTGCGCCAGGTGCTCATAGAGTTTGCGCCGCTGCGTGGCTTGTTCCTGGGCGTGGGTGGCGAAATGGGCATAGCGCTCCGGGTGGCTCGCTTGAATAACACGGAAGCGGTTTTCGTTTTGGAGGTAGTCGCTCATGGAGGCCTTCAAAGCGCCGCTGTCCAGTTGCAGGGGGTTTTCGCCTGTTTGGCGTCGCTGTGGATTATAGCGGTAGAGCGGCCAGGCGCCGGCCTCAACGGCCAGGCGTTGCTGCTCCAGGGAGCTGGCCAAGTCATAGCCGTGGGCGATGCAAGGACTCAAAGCGACAATGAGAGAAGGCCCCGCGTGGCTTTCGGCTTCCTGGAAAGCTTTAATCGTTTGCGCGTCGCGCGCCCCCAGCGCCACGCTGGCGACATAGGCCGTGCCATAAGTCATCGCCATGAGTCCCAAGTCTTTTTTGGCGGTGGTTTTGCCGGCGGCGGCGAATTTGGCGGCGGCGCCGAGGGGGGTGGCTTTGGACTGTTGGCCGCCCGTATTGGAATAGACTTCGGTGTCGAGGACGAGAATGTTGACGTCCAGGGTGGAGGCGAGGATGTGGTCCACCCCACCATAGCCGATGTCATAAGCCCACCCGTCTCCCCCCAATATCCACAGGGACTTTTTCACCAGCGCATCCGCCAAAAGCTCCAAACGCCGTGCCAAAGGCCCTTCCATGGCGGGCAACCGTTTTTTGAGTTCCGCGACGTGGCAGCGCTGCTGTTGGATTTCGGCCTCGTTGTTTTGTGGGGCCTTCAGCAGAGCGTCGACGAGGGCGTCTCCCAACTTGTCCTTGAGGGCGACGAGCAAAGCGCGCGCCTGCTCCGCGCGTGCATCCAAAGCCAGACGCATGCCTGCGCCGAATTCGGCATTGTCCTCAAACAAGGAGTTGGACCAAGCCGGCCCCCGTCCCTGCGCATTGGTACAATAGGGCGAGGTGGGAAGGTTGGCCCCATAAATGGAGGAGCATCCCGTCGCATTGGCGATGAGGGCGCGGTCGCCAAACATTTGGCTGAGCAGTTTGACATAGGGAGTTTCACCGCAGCCCGTGCAGGCGCCTGAAAACTCGAAGAGAGGCTCAAAGAATTGGGAGCCTTTGACGTCCAAACGCACGCGGCTGCGCTCGAAAGGCGGAATGTCGAGGAAGAATTTGAAATTTTCCTGCTCCGCCTCGCGGTGTTGTTCCACGGGCTGCATGTTGAGGGCCTTGCGTTGGGGGTTGGCCTTGTCCTTGGCGGGGCAGACGGCGACGCAAATGCTGCAACCGGTGCAGTCGTCCGGCGCCACCTGGACGACATATTTCCAAGGCTGGCCGTTTTCGGCTTTGCCCAACTCGTTGCCCTTATAGTCCTGGCTGCGGAAACTGGAGGGCGCCTGCGTATTGCGCTCCGCCCCATAGGCTTTGACGCGTATGGCCGCATGGGGGCAGACGAGGGCGCACTTGTTGCATTGAATGCAGAGGCCCGGCTCCCAAATGGGTATTTCCAAGGCGATGGCGCGTTTCTCCCAGCGGGTTGTGCCCGTGGGCCAAGTCCCGTCGACGGGGAAGGCGCTGACGGGCAGCAAGTCTCCGTCGCCGGCCAGCATGGCCGCCGTCACTTTTTGGACGAAGGGGGGGGCTTCGGGGGGGACAGCAGGGGGCTTTTTTCGGGAGGTGGTGGTGTGGGAGGGTACTTTTACCTCATAGAGGTGCGCCAGCGAAGCGTCTATAGCGGCGAAGTTTTTGAGGACGACATGCTCTCCGCGTTTGCCATAGGTTTTGCGCACGGCATGCTTCATAGCCGCAATGGCCTCTTCTCTGGGGAGGACGCCCGAGAGGGCGAAGAAGCAGGACTGCATGACGGTGCTGATGCGTTTGTCAAGCCCGGCCTCGGCAGCGACTTTGAAGCCGTCGATGACATAAAACTTAAGTTGTTTTTGAATAAGTTGTTGTTGGACTTCCACAGGCAGCTTGTCCCAAATTTCCTCCGGGCCCCAATGTGTATTCAGCAAGAAGCTGGCGCCCACAGCGGCCTTGCCCAGCACGTCGAGTTTCTCCATGAGTTGAGGCGCATGACAAGCGACGAAATTGGCCTGACCGATGAGATAGGACGAGCGTATGGGCTTAGGCCCAAAGCGCAAATGTGAAATGGTAACAGCCCCCGACTTTTTGGAGTCATAAACAAAATAAGCCTGGGCGAAGAAGGGGGTGCCGTCGCCGATAATTTTAATAGAATTTTTATTGCTGCCGACGGTGCCGTCGGAGCCCAGTCCAAAAAACATGGCGCGCACGACTTCCTTCGGCTCAATGTCCAAAGAAGCGTCAAAGGGCAAAGAGTGGTGCGTCACGTCGTCAAAAATGCCGACGGTGAAGTGGTTTTTGGGCGTTTCCTTTTGAAGCTCGTCAAAAACGGCCTTGGCCATGGCCGGCGTATATTCCTTGGAAGACAAACCAAAGCGTCCGCCGATGAGGCGAGGGGTTTGGGGGAGGATGTCGGGGTTTTCGGCGAGTGCGGCCAGCACGTCCTGCCAGAGGGGCTCCCCGAGTGCGCCCGGCTCCTTCGTCCTGTCCAGGACAGCAAGGGCGCGGGTGGTTTTGGGGAGGGCCTGGAGGAGGGCCTTGGCGTCCAGGGGCCGGTAGAGGTGGACTTTGAGGACGCCGACGCGCTCGCCTCTAGCGCGCAGCCAGTCCACCATTTCATGCGTGGACTCTGCGCCGGAGCCCATAACGACGATGACGCGCTCCGCCTCAGCGTCCCCCTCATATTGGAAGAGTTTATAATGGCGTCCTGTCAGCTTCGCGAAAGCGTCCATGGTTTCCTGGACGGTGTTGGGGCAAGCCTCATAGAAGTGGTTAACGGCCTCACGCGCTTGGAAGAAGGTGTCGGGGTTTTGCGCCGTGCCGCGGATGAGGGGCGCATCCGGCGTGAGCGCGTGTTTGCGGAAGGCGGCAATTTCCTGCTCCGGCATCAGCTTCAGCAGCACCTCGTCCGGCAGCGGAACAATTTTGGCCACCTCATGGGAGGTGCGAAAGCCGTCGAAGAAGTGGAGGAAGGGCACGCGGGTTTTGAGGCTGGCCACGTGGGCGATGGCGGCAAAGTCCTGGGCTTGTTGCACGGAGCTGGAGCACAGCATGGCAAAGCCGGTTTGGCGGCAGGCCATGACGTCGGAGTGGTCGCCGAAAATGGAGAGGGCATGGGTGGCGAGGCTGCGGGCGGCAACATGCATGCAGAAGGGCGTCAACTCGCCGGCGATTTTATAGAGGTTGGGAACCATGAGAAGAAGGCCCTGCGAAGCCGTAAACGTCGTGCACAGCGCCCCCGCCTGCAAAGCGCCGTGCGCAGCGCCGGCAGCGCCGCCTTCGGACTGGAATTGGGCCACAGAGGGGACTTGTCCCCAAATGTTTTTCTTCCCGGCGGCGGACCATTCGTCCGCAAGCTCCCCCATAGAGGAGGAAGGGGTAATGGGGTAGATGGCGATAACCTCAGAGAGCCGATGGGCAACCGACGCAACGGCTTCATTGGCGTCGATGGTGACGCTTGAAATACTCATTTCTCTAGCCTCATAAGAATTGTGAAAATGTTTTGAAAATATTTTAACACACAGCTTCCTGCATGCGAGCAAAGCTGTTGAGGGGGTCCGCTGAAGCGCGGAGTGTTTTGCCACTGGGCCCCTAGAATGCAAGTTTTTGTTGAGAAAGCCGCTTATTTTTCAATGCAGCTGTCCACAAACAACCCACACTTATGAACCCAGCGTACCGTATACAAACATATCACCTTGTGTCAGGACCCAATACCTAAGCAGGGGGGTGTACGGCCTGCTTAATGGGCAGAGCAGGGAGGCCAAAGGGTGGAGGGTAGCCGCCTCGCAGAGTGGGTTTCTTGAGCGCCCCTTCGGGATTGCTGCCCCACGGGTGCCGTGAAGGAAAACAGCGCTTGGGTGGGGGCGAGTTACGGAAAAGAAACCAACTCGCCGGGAGGCGGAACGGAGTGGAACGGATGAGGCAGGAAAGCGAAGTTTTCACGACTCATGAAGTGGAGGGGAATTTTTTATGCAAGCCCGCTGCAGGGGGAAACAGCCCCCTCCCGGAGGGGAATTTCCACGGGAGGGAAAGAGCCTATGCGTCGTTTTTTTTCCGCTTCGCAAATGTCCCTATGAGCAGGGCGGTGCTTGCTGTTGCCAAGGCAACCAAAAGGGAAGGTCCGCCGGTTGTCCTGCAGGACTGCTCGTTGCTGCTTTCCTCCTTGGAGGGGGGCTCGCTAACAACGTCAGCATAAACCACCGAGAAAGGCGCCAGCAGAAAACTGGCCAGCAAAAGCATTCTAAAACGTTTCATAGCGCCAAACCTCCTAGAAAAGGCGTTGAAACAAAACGCCCATACCAAATGAAAAAGCATTCGCAGCTGCAGAAAATAAAAAGGGCTTTTGAAACTCCCTCCCATATTTTTTATAGTAGCACCCCTCGGTGATAATGGCAAAAAGCTCCAGCCATAAAATAGGGTTAAACTCCGTATATAAACGTGCCAGCCAATATAACAATACCACCATAGGGTTGGTCAGCACATTCACCAGCACAAGCAAACGCAAGTCCCCCAAGTGACGCTTGCCCACAAGCCAGAAAAAACCGGCTTCCAACACAAGTGTCGCCACAAGAGAAATGCCCAGAGCGGCCAAAAGGGGCGTAGTCATGCTTTTGCGTTTCTCCATGCGAGGGCGAGGAGCGCCAAGGAGAGGGCCGTCGCCAAAGCGAAAGGCCAGCCCGCAGTGGGGGAGGGCAGGCCCAGGTGTATGGGCAAAAAACCGAGAAACAAAGCAAAAGTCAGCAAACCAAAGGAGAAGCCTTTTGCGCCCGGAAAAAGTTTGGCCATGAGGAACAGCGTGAGGGGCATGGTCATATTAAACAGCAATACCGCTACAACTCCTAAAAGCGGTGTTTGGGGGAAGAGGAACAACAGCGCGGCCAGGGACAAAGAGAAGAAGAGCGTCCTCCCCATGCCCAAGCTGTCTGCCAAAAAACCACCGGCCGTCTTCCCTAAAACCACGGCGCATACCAGGGCCACCCCCCAATGGCCTATGCCCTTCCACGGAAAATTTAGGCTAAGCCCCACATAGGAACGTAGGCCTACAACCAGAAACAAACAGACAGCGGCCAAAAGCATTTTGGAAGCGCGCGCGTTGTCCAACGAAAAAGCAGCATTCTTCGGATAGGCGCCGCCCTGCATTCTGTGGGCCATGAAAATGAAGCCGGCCACCCCAACAAGCGCCAGCAGAATGGGAAGACTCGACAACGCATTCCCCCTGCCCAATAGGGCCCCCAAATAAATGCCAAAGGCGCCGGGCGAAACAAACACGCCCAAAGCGGCCAGCTTCTTCTCGCTGACATTCAGCACGTCCACGCCGCCGCCTATGTGAAACAGGGCATTGCCCATTCCGGCGACAACGACGGCCACAAGGGGTATGGACGAAAAACCATAGGCCATGCCCACGAGGAGGCAGCCGAAAATGGCCAGCAAGGCGTTGCGGTTCCACTTGTCGGCCAAAATGCCCAGCGGCATTTGCATGGCGAAAGCGCAGAAATTATAGAGCAACACGCAAAAATGCGCGTCCGGCGTTTGGAGAATGTTGCGGAACACCCCAAAGGCACAGGCAAAATCAACCAGAAAATGCGCCAAGGAATAGGCGGAAATAAGCCAAAAACGCGGGTTTGTATGCATACCTTCTATGAGTTGACTTCCCGTTGATGATAGAGGGATAGAGCGCACCATAGCTTTGCGTCCGCCGTAAAATGTTTTCTTTGCTAAAAAATAACCCCTAATATTTTCAATATATTATAAAATTTACACTTTTTTTAGGAAGGTTGAGCAACTTTTGCTCTGAAAAATGGATAATCCAAGAGAGGTATTCTTGGGTAGGTGTTGCTAAGGGCTGTTGGCAGGTAGGCATTCAACCCTCATATTCTCTCTAGGTGTTTGAAATCATGAAAGTTTTTCAAGCTGGCAACCTCAATGTAGGCATGCAATTAACCAACAATGTTCCCAACGCTGTCAACAAGGAAGCAAGTGGGGTGGGCAGTTTATCCAAGCCTACAACTCCCAACCTTCAAGCGGATACGTTTGAAGGGGGTGCGGCATCGGTAAATATATCATCCAAATCCCCACATTTTTCAGCGCTGAAAGGGCTTCAAGGCGCCGTCGGCCAGCTGCAGAAGAATTTTAACTTGGCTGCCGGGGAGGGCAACAACAGCATTCTCAAGGGCAGGCTCACCACGCTTGCGAACGATGCAGGCGCCCCCAAAGCCTTGCGCGATGCCTGCCAGTTTTTCCTCAAGGACGAGAACAAATCCATCACCGACAGATTTTTCAAAAATGCGGATGTGCTCTCGGGACTTACCCAAGCCAGCATGCAAGATGGCCTGGAAGAGACGGTCTACCAATTAGGAGGCTAAAAGAGATACCCTCCGTGTGGGGGGCTAGACCGGTTCAAAGTTGAAATGAGCTTGGCGCGGACGAGGCTTTTGTGAAGGGAGTGCACTTAAGTGGGCTTCAGCTGAGCAAAAACGAGTCCAACGAAGAGAAAGTGTCAAAGTGGAACCGGTCTAGAGCAGTTTAATCTACTTCGTGGCTGGCGTCCTCCTGCCGGTGCGTGCTCAAAAGGCACGAGCACTGCGGCCAGGCTCTTATGAATCCTCGCACAACTTATTGGCGGCATAGCGGGCTTATCGCTGTTCGGCATCCGCCCTCCAGTTATAGAATGGATGGCTTAGGCGACTCATTTAACAGAAAATTTTCTAGTATCCTTTTTTGGATTACCCCCCAAATTACCCCCCTATGTTTTGGGCTAGCGTCTCCCTTCCTTATCCGCAGCGGCCGGCAAACACACCCCAGGCGTCGATGAAGAATACATTCTCAAACAGAAGCTGGGCGGCTAAAAGGTATTTTACAAAAGCCAGGGGAGCAAAAGTTGCATGCAAAAGAAAAACGTTATTTTGACAAAAGCCACGCCGGCGGATTTGGAAGCCATCCTTGCTTTGCAGCGCCTGGCCTACCAAAGTGAGGCACGCATTTATGAGGACTTTGGCATTCAACCGCTCCGGCAAACCTTGGAGGAGTTGCGCCAGGAGTGTGCCCGGAGTGTGGTTTTCAAAGCCCTAGACGAAGCAGGCAAGCTCATCGGTTCCGTTCGTGCCTATGCAGAAAACGACACCACCTATATCCACAAGCTGATTGTGGCCCCTGAGCACCAAAACCAAGGCCTGGGAAAACGGCTTTTGGAAGCGGCCGAAAATGCTTTTCCCAGCCCCAGGTTTGAGTTGCACACAGGCCATAAAAGTATAAAAAACCTAGCGCTTTATGAAAGATGCGGCTATGTGCGCTTCAAAGAAGAAGCTGGCCGTCCCACGCTTCGACTCGTCTATTTGGAAAAGTGGGTGACACGCACGCCGACAGTGTAACTTTTGCAAAGTTATCGCTAAAACTGACAACAAAAGTGTCCATTGTCCAGGAGAGATTGTTTTGGAATGAAAGAAATGCTATAATTTGTGAGACATTTTTTTCTTCGTGAGAGAATTGATCTAGGCGTATAGAGCAGTGTTTTAGGTTTATGTTGTTGTCATAAGCTATTATAAGTCGTTCTGCCGCCCTAGGCGACAACAGAACAGACACGCAAAATGGATGGTAAAATGAAAAGAAAATATTCATTTTTGGGGTTGGCTTTTTTATGTATGAGCTTTCTTGGTTGTCCTGATAAGGACAACGACAAAACAAAGATTGTCGAAGTGACAATATATCCCGAAACAGGTTATGGGACGCCTTGGTTGAGTGACATTGTGATAGATGCATTGGTTTTTTCCGATACGGATGACAATCAAAAACAGCTTTTAGTGGATATAATTACAGAAGGGTTCGATTTCGACTATGAAAGAGGATATGAATATACTTTCAAGGCAAAGAAAGTATGGATGTCGAATCCACCACTGGACGTTTCTTCTATTAAATATCAATTTATAGGTCCTCTCAGGAAGAAAAAAGTAATCACCGAAGACAGTGAGGAAGAGATGGTGGTGTTTGTCTCGTCAGAGTTGGTGAAATACGCTCCGAAGTTTTCCACCAAGGACGAAGACGAAGGCCCAGAAGTTTATGATGCATTGCATGTCAAAGACACAAACTCAAACAATTGGTTGGTATTGAAAGAAATAGAGGGTTTTGATTATGAGCATGGGTTTGAATACACATTGCGTGTCAAAAAAATAATACAAGCAACACCCTATTGGGTGCGATATGTTTTGCTTGAAACGCAAAAAATAACCAGCCTCTAACGGGCGGTTTGGCGGAAACGGGGTAGCGATAGAAGTTTGGCAGGCTCCTTTCCCTGTGCTCTACCCACCCTGACGCCTTCAGCAAGGCGAGGTGCTGAGAAACGGTGCTTCCGTGCGTGCCACAAATGCGCGCCAGCCTGCCCAGATATTTTTCACCTGCAGCCAGAGCGTGCAACATGCGCAGCCGCAGTGGGCTATGGGTTGCGAGTTTGCCACACTTTGCATTCCGTTCAACGAGGGGGGCCTTGGTTGCAGCGCTCTGACGAATGCCCTTTCTTGTCCAACGAGCGCTGGCAGTTGCGTAGCATAGCTGGGGGTGAGGACGTTTATGCCTGGCGGCAAAAACACCCTCATCCCCGTCCCATGCAGTCCAGAGGGCCTCGGGGGTAGCGGTCCGTTCAATGGGGTACTGAAGTCTTTTGGCTTTCCCCATTGGGTGGCTGTTTAGGCTTTGGTTTAGTCAAGCGCCCGTCGGCGAAGCCGGGCGAGCAGCAGCAGGGAGAGTGCAAGGCCAAGCCCGACGGACGGTGTGTTTCCACTGGCCGCGCAGCCTCCTTTCTTTTGTTTGAGAGGCTCCTTCGTCTCTCCGTCTCCTTGCGTGCAGTTTGGATAGCCGGAATAACCAGCGGCGCATTCGTTGCAATTGAGGCCACCAAAACCTTCATTGCACACGCAGCTCCCGTTGCTGTCCACTGTGCCGTGGCCGTTGCACGTTGTTGAGGGCGGGTCGTCATAGGTGCAGTTTGGATAGCCGGAATAACCAGCGGCGCATTCGTTGCAATTGAGGCCACCAAAACCTTTGGTGCACACGCATTTTCCGTTGCTGTCCACTGTGCCGTGGCCGCTGCACGTTGTTGAGGGCGGGTCGTCATAGGTGCAGTTTGGATAGCCGGAATAACCAGCGGCACATTCGTTGCAGTTTGGGCCACCAAAGCCTGAGGCACACACGCAGCTTCCCTTCGCATCGCAACGCCCATTGTCGTTGCACGTTGCTGAGTCCTCGCATGCGCACCCGCCTGTCGCCTCGCTGCACTGGCACCTTTCTCCACCATAGCCAGGAAGGCACGTGCAGCTTCCGGTAGCCTGGGCACTGCCATGGCCGCTGCAGGTATAGACGTCGCTGTATTGGCAGTTGGCCCCAACAAACCCAGAGCTGCACGCACAGCCTCCTGAGGCATTGCAGATGCCGTGGCCGTTGCAGGTTGTTAAGGCCTGGCAATAAGTGCAACTTGGGTAGTTATAGTGGTTGTTCGCACACTGATTGCAATTTGTACCGGCAAAGCTTGAGGCACACGTGCAACCTCCCCTTGCATTGCAACTCCCATGGCCGTTGCAGGTTGTTGAGTCCTGGCAATAAGTGCAGCTTGGGTAGTTATAGCAGTGGGTCGCACACTGATTGCAGCTTATTCCGCCAAAGCTCGGAGCACACACGCACTCTCCCCTTGCATCGCAATCCCCATGGCCGTTGCAGCTTGTCTGGGCCTCGCACGCGCAAACGCCTGTTGCCTCGTTGCACTGGCACCTTGACCCACCATAGCCGAAATCGCACACGCAGATTCCGGTGGCCTGGACACTGCCGTGGCCGCTGCAGGTTGTCGCGTTGCTATATTGGCATGCCGGCCCGCTATGGTCGGAATAGCACGTGCAGTTTCCGTTGTTGTCCACGGTGCCGTGGTCGTTGCATGTCGTCGCATTGCTATATTGGCAATTGGGCCCCAAAAGCCCAGAGCGGCATTCACAGATTCCTGAGGCGTTGCAGGTGCCCTCGCCGTTGCACGTTGATGACGCCCAACAAAAAGTGCAGGCTGGGTAGTTATAATAATCGGTCGCGCACTGGCTGCAACTCGGGTAGCCGATGAAACGGATCATACACCGATCGCATCTCATCCCCTCAAAACCCGTATTGCAGGAGCAGCTTCCGTTTTTATCTACTGTGCCATGGCCGTTGCAGGTTATCGCATCGCTGTATTGGCACTTGGGTCCCAGGAAGCCGGGGTTGCATATGCAGTCCCCTGTTGTGCTGCAGGTTCCGTTGCCGTTGCAGGTTGTGGCGTCCTGGCAGCAGCTTGGGTATCCGGAGAAACCGGCTGCGCATTGGTTGCAGTTTGCTCCGCCAAAGCCCGTGTCACAGGAACAGCCTCCTGAGGCGTTGCAGGTGCCGTGGCCGCTGCACGTTGTTGAGGATTGGCAGGACGTTGTGCAAGCGGGGTAGCCATAACGGTCGGCACGGGAGAAGATACAGGCGCCGCCGGAACAGATGGGTATGCTCGCACAGGCATTGCTCAGCCAGGAGTGGTTGCTTTGCACTGGCCAAGGGCTGTCTGTCATCGTCCCATTCCCAAGCTGGCCGTTCATATTGCGTCCCCATGCCCAGACTGTCCCGTTCACATCGAGCGCAACTGTGTGCTCAGAACCGGCAGCAACTGCAACAATATTGACGAGCGCCTCGCTGGCAGAGCGTCTGACTTGCACTGGCCGAAGGCTGTTTGTCATCGTCCCATACCCAACAAGCTTGCTGCTCATATTGCTTCCCCATGCCCAGACTGTCCCGTCCTCCCTGAGCGCGACCGTGTGGTTATTGCTACCAGCGGCGATTGCAATAATATTGGAGAGATAGCCTGTGTCGGAGGAGGGTGCCAGAACTTGTACTGGCCTAGTCCTGTTTGTCCGTGTCCCGTCCCCAAGCTGGCCATCGCTGTTGCGTCCCCATGCCCAAACGGTCCCGTCCGCTCTGAGCGCGACCGTGTTGCCAATTCCACCCGCAGCGACTGCAATCACATTGGAGAGATGGCCTGTGCCGGAGGGCGCCACAACTTGTATTGGCCAAGCACTGCTTGTCGTTGTCCCGTCTCCAAGCTGGCCATCGAAGTTGTATCCCCATGTCCAAACTGTCCCGTCCGCCCTGAGTGCAACGGTGTGGTATTCGCCAGCGGCGACCGCAATCATATTGGAGAACGCCCCACCAGAAGAAAGCCTGACCTGCACGGGACGGTTGTTGCCCGTGCTATTCCGGTCCACCCCGCCCGCGAAAAGGCCGGCTGTGCTGTTTCCCCACGTCCAAACTGTCCCGTCCGCCCTGAGTGCGACCGTGTGCTCGCCGCCAGCAGAGACCGCGACAACATTGGAGAACGCCACGCCAGAAAAAATTTCGACCTGTATTGGCCGACTGCGGTCCGTGTTCGTCCCATCCCCAAGCTGGCCAAAGATGTTCCGTCCCCATGCCCAAACTGTCCCGTCCGCCCTGAGCGCGACCGTGTAGCCATTTCTACCAGCAGCGACGGCACTCACATTGGCGAGCGCCGCGCCGGAGGAAATTTCGGCCCGCACTGGCTGACTGCGGTCCGTGTTCGTCCCGTCCCCAAGCTCGCCACTATAGTTGCCTCCCCACCCCCGAACCGTGCCGTCACTTTTCAACGCCACTGTGTGACTGCCGCCAGCGGAAATGAGCGGCATGGTGCAGGGCGCATCCGAGACACAGGCCTGCATTGAAACCGGCGGCGTCCCCACAGATTGGACCAGCTCCCCAAACTCATGGGTGTTTTTGTCGCCTAAGGCATAGCCGCTTCCAGCTTCCCCCAAGTTGTCCCCACCCCCACAGGACATGTTTATGGATACAAATACACACGCGCTCCACAACTTCCATGCTTTCATCGGGTTTTTCTCCTCTGTGTTTTCTTTTCCTAATGTAGCCTCTTAGGTTTTAACTGTGGGTTCTGTGGCATAATACTCACTGATACGTAAGTGCCATGACATAAAAATGCAAACACCTACAATAACCATGAAACTCCGCACTTTATAGGCGCTTTTTCCATTGGACGGATACAATGGGGTGAGCCACTTTCAGCCATTGCAATACGAGGCCCTGTTCAATGGGAGGCAGAGGGCCTTGTATTGCGCCACCAATTGCCGGGACTAAACGAATGTCTCCCTCAGCAGTCCTCGACGTAGCTTTGCTCGTCTCAGCTGCTCCAAAACCTTGTGTCTCGTCACGCTCACTTCAACCTAAAACCGGTCTAGAGTGTCTTGGCCTGACATGTAGTCTGCCTGGCTATGCTGAAGGTTGGTGGTGAGCCTCTCCAAGTCGCGAATAATGACGCCAATCTGCCAAGCTGCGCCTCTGCGTTTTTGATGAATACATTCAACAACCCCTCCAAGCGCCGCAGAAATGCTTTCAAGGTAGGTTTTAACATTTGCAAGCTCCAGCAAAACCAGTACCTGCTCCACAACAATGTTTGCGTGAGAATAACCGCTTTGTTTAAGGCAAGCCAAATGCTCGTGGATGGCGAGCAATGCATTTTTCTCATCTTCGCGCAGCTTTCCTTCTTCAGGCATGACCGGCTCCCCGCTGCACTTGAAGGAGGCTGGGCAATGTTGCTTGAAGGCCAAAAAAATGGCGACTCAAACGAGCTGCGAAGACCGGCATAGACAAACGAAAACCGGTGAACCTTGCGATTCCACGCCTGAGTCGCCAAGGCAGGGCACGCAGAACGAAGAGCTAAGGTCCACCGGCAGGCTCTCTCCGTTCGTTTGTCTAATAAATGGGCTTCGCAGGCCCAGCCACAATCTCTTGCAGCGCCGGAGATTAAGCCTCCCTTTTGCGAAGGTGTCAAGAGAGGTTTTTCAGTTGGAGGGGTGGGGCGCTCAACTTCTTTGGCTGGGGGTTGCCGGTTTCTTTTTGTAAACTCACGCTAAGCTATGCTGGCTTGTATTTATCTACGTTTATGCCACCGGAACTTGCCAAGGTGCATAAGTCGCTGAATAATGCTGTAAAGAACGTTTACAGCGACAAATGGTAAGTGTGTGGCAGATCTGATGAGACAGTATCGGGTGTTGATAGAGCAATATGGCAAAGGGGCAAAATGAAGATGACCAAAGAACAAGTTCTTGAGCGACTGAAAGACTTAGCGACCAAGGGTAAGGAGGTATTGAAAACCGAATATGAAATACCCGTATCTAGGAGCACAGTTTGGGGTGAGAGCGGAACTTCAAGGTTTGCAAGGAAATCTGTAAACTTCGATAGTTATTTCCCTTGGCATACCCAAACATTGTCATTTTTGAACCATGTTTTGCTGCCTGACAATCAATATGTTTCTGGATTTAGATCCCAATGTGGAAACAACCCCACGTGTGTAAATTCCTGCGTAAAGCTTTTGGAAAATTTGATTGAAGATCTTGAAAAAGACTATATTTCAATTGGCTCAAAAAAGTCAGACATAGACTGTTTGTCTATTCTTAACAATATCTTTTCTCGGTTTCATAAGGTCGTAAAACAATTACGAACTAGGCATAAAAACAGGAACACATTGGATGTTGAAGATGAATATGATATGCAAGACTTGCTTCACGCTATTTTGCAATTGTATTTTGATGATATTCGTCCAGAGAAATGGACACCAGACTATGCCGGTGGTAGCTCTAGAATGGATTTTCTACTAAAAAACGAACAAGTTGTTATTGAGGTAAAAAGAATCCGAGAAAGGCTTGGCGACAGAAAATTGGGGGAAGAGCTTATTGTAGATATTGAAAAATACAAAAGACATCCTGATTGCAACCGTCTCTTATGTTTCATTTATGACCCAGAAGGCAAATTGGAGAATCCGGCAGGGATTATGAATGACCTAAACGCAAAACACGATGGTTTTGCAGAAGTAATTGTTAAGCCGTAATGCTTTTTATTATTGTGCCAAAACAGGTTAGAGGTTGTTGTTGCATCGTCCCAGCCTACGCTTGCTTTACCGCACCTCTACGTCTATTGGCCCACCGACGAGACCTTGTTCATCAAACTCGACATTGCTGGTGTCAATGAATGCAACCTTCACATGCGGGTTTCTTTTTTTGAATGAGTTCAATAGAAAAGCCTCCGCCTCGTTGAACAGCACAACGAATTCATTGTCGCCCCAGCGCTTAAGCCTATAGAAGGTCAGTCCGCCGGAGAAGGACAGCTTTACATCATCGCTCAGCTCTTCAAGTTCGCGCTTTAAATCGCCCACAGTAAATTCACTCATGTTCCTCTTCTTTTCCTGGGTTAGCAAGTATGGATAAGTAAAACATAGCCAAAATTCTATATTGTTCGAATCTAAGCATGTTTGCTGTTTTGTCCATGCCACGTTCGGCTTTTGCAGTCCACCTAGCCACTCGGTCCCCCATGAACCCCTCTCAATCTTCGAGCTTGTCTGCGTTCTTGGAACTAATTGTAATGCTTCCTTGCTCCAGTTTTTCTCTGGCGGCGGCGTGCTGTCGTTTGGCTTCGGGGATGGAGGTTTTAGGGTAGCTGCTAAAGCCTACACTTGGCCCTCCAGCCATAGAACAGATAGCTCAACAGGCTAATTTAAAATAAGATTTCCTGGCATCATTTGTTGCATTACCCACAAAGTTACCCCAATATGTTTTTGGCTGAGCTGTGAGTGAGGTCATTTTTCGCTGCCTACCATTCTTATCAAAAGGCAGCCAGCCCAGGCAATTGTTCATAAGTGAGGTAGGAGCTTCATTCTCCACGACCAGCAAAACATAAAAAAATCTGTTTTCAAATGGGGGTATGGTGAGAACGTAGTGTGTCGGAAGATTTTCATATCGGCAGCGAAAAAGCTTAGATTGTCGGTTGCATCCAATTTGAAAACGGTGTCATTGGGTGGTACGAAATTTCTGATAGCATGGCCAGGCTGAGTTTCTTTTGGGAGATCAGAACTCCCTTTGATCTCTGGATGAAGCTGCGCAAAGTTGGTTAGTTCTAAATTAGGAGTCAGCGTGTCCGCTGGGTACGTTTACATACTCATCAACCCATCCATGCCGGGACTCATTAAAG
This sequence comes from Cystobacterineae bacterium, assembly GCA_009781495.1. Classification (GTDB taxonomy): domain Bacteria; phylum Myxococcota; class Myxococcia; order Myxococcales; family Myxococcaceae; genus WRKR01. Next base: position 25,168 of record WQYA01000004.1, on the reverse strand, counting down.
TTGGGCGGACGTTTCGAGATTCCAAGGCCAGGGCGCGTGAGTTGCGATCGACCGGCGTTCCAACACCGTTCGAGGTAGCGTTTGAACTGTTTTCCGAAGATCACAAGGGCCTTGAACAAAGGTTTCACGAACAGATCAGCGAATTTAGAGTTTCTGAAAACCGCGAATTTTTTCGGTATCCACTTCAACTGGCGATTCAGCAACTGCAAGAACTTTCTGTGCCACCAAAGGAATCATCGTCCGCCTACTACGCGGAAAGCATATTTTACGAGTTGGCGTCAAAATACAAAGCATGGCTTAAGCCAACCATCGTCGACGTTCGGATTGTCCAAACACAGGAGCGGGTCTGGTTGGAGATTACCGAGGAGGAAGAGAGCAGGGGCGGCTATCTCGTTGATCAGACCATTAAACGCAGTGACCTGGCCTTCTGTTTTGGTGACGACCCCCAAAACAGATACTTCAGTCCGGACGATTTAGTTTCCATGAATGCGGCCAAGTTTGTTGAGAGGTGGGACCCGTATTCCATTATTATGACAACGGATCTATTTCATTATGATGCATGCGTGGAAATAGGCAATAATCCGAGCTTCAATCCCCATGCTAAACTTTCAAACGCTCCACCTATCAGTGGTGCTCCCTTGGACCCAAACCCTAGGCGCTAAACAGTGACCTTAGAGCAGGTTGATCTACTTCGTGGCTATCTCATAGCTGGCGTCCTTCTATCATTGGGGATTTTCGGCGCGTGCTCAAAAGGCACAAGCGCTGCGGCCAGGCGCTCACGAATCCTCACGCAATTTATTGGTGGCATAGTGAGCTTGTCGCTGTTCGGCATCCTTAGTTTTGTTGCCGGATGGGATGAATATTTTGCCGCCAAGGCAACGGACGCCTCCTCGTGGGACTACCATGGGCGTCATGTTGTTGCTGCACGAGTCATCCGGACTCTCGGCGAAATGCATGTGTCGGGTTTGGGAATTCTATTTGGTTTGCTGGGGCTTTTTCTCTTTTGCGGCGCGGCGCGGGAGAGCTTCCACAAACGCTAAGGCGAGTTGGCTTTTTTGAGGCAAGCTTTACTTGCTCGCAACTATGTCTACCGTGAGCATGGAGGCCCTCGCTGTCTTAGGTGGGGTCGGTACTAAAGAAGACTTGGCAAGGGCTGGTAACAGGGAGGGGGTGAACAGATATAAAAAAGCCAGACTGCAATAGCTGGTTATAGTGTTGTCAGCGCTGCGCAAGCTATGGTGCGCCGAACATCATTCACAGGAGCCACACCAAAGAGAGGAAGGCGAGCATGAACCCATTAAACGCTCAAACAACCCGTTATCGGGATTGCATATATTGTGGTCAGGACACGGGCTCAGAGGAGCACCTATTCCCGGCAAGTTTGGGAGGGAGGCTGACTCACAAGGGCGTGTCATGCGGAGCTTGCAATAATAGCTTTTTTGACATTATCCAAGCTCTGGCGACTCAGTTTGCTGTCATCAATGGCATGCTTGGGGTTCGTTCGGATCATACCCCCAAAAGGAAGGGGCCACGACCAGCCGAAGGAGATTCGGCGCTGGGAAAAATCACCGTGGACGCCAAAGGGAAACCATCGCTGGTCGGGCCACGGTTAAAGAAAAAAGAAGCTCTGTCTAACGGCAATGTTCAAGCCACGACCTCTTTTGGCAGCATGAAGGCGTATCAAAAATGGCTTGAAGAGAAACGAGCTTCAGGAATCGTTCCCATCAAATCCAAAAAAGTTGGTGAGTTTGATGTCTTCGTTCCTGAAGCACAGTTTTGCGTGGGATTTGGAGGAAGTAAGATGCTTCGAGCAACAGCTCTAATAGCATTGAACTTCTTGGCCTTTAAATGGCCCAAATTGGCAAGAACAGGTGAATTGCAAAACTTCAAATGCTACGTCAAGGGCAAGCTATTGCTAAAACAGGGCGAGCCGCGCAGTGTATGGTTTGCTCCCACGAATGCTCCTTCAATGCCGCCCGCTAAAACACAATTCGGGCACCAAGTTTTGATTGTGGCTGACCCTGCTGGTTCATACGCGCGAGTGAGGTTCTTCTCCACCTTCGATCTTTGTGTAGATTTTGGGCGTCTGCCTACGGATGAGGTAGAAGCATTCCTGTTCGACATCAATCCTCTAGAAGATTCGCCACAAAAAAACGTAATACAAACTTCACCGTTGGAATACCCTGCCAGGCTACTTCCGCCCAGCACAGATGATGTCTCTGGACATGTCGAACTTCTTCGTTCGCGGCGTCTAGACTTACAGGAGAAGATTGAAGCCAAGTGGTGGACTTCGAACACCGAAGGCTTATTAGATGCGCTCAATTCAACAAGTTCACACAAAATGGTCGAGCGCACATTAGCAATCATCGAACTCTTGAGGCCACATCGAGGTTATGTCCTTTGGCTTGGAAGAGCGGGAGTGCGGCTGCTCCGAGAGTCTGCTCAAGACGAGGCAACTCAATTCCTTGCAGATTGTGTTGAAGAACTGTTTGCCCCGGAGCTAAATGAAGACGACGGATTGAGTGAGCTTGCCCGCGGCACAATGGAGGAGGGCCTATTCCTCTTGGCCTCTGCGATTGCCAGAAAGCTTGAGGAAGGGCCCTTGACGGACCATCAGCTACGACTATTTTTGACAGGAACAGATGGTGTTCATGTCATCATGACGGAAGTCTTGCCCTTTGTTCAAGAGCACTTGAAAAAAGCCTATCTTCTTAGACAAATATATCCGCATACATCAAGACATGAACACGATGAAGAGATCCCTTAGCTTTGCAGAAGTAAGACCATGGGATGTTCGGGTCAAGATTGTTGGGTGTTAGATCCATTGTCCCGTTAGCACCCAAAGCTCAAAGCCCATCCAAACGCAAAGACACTAAAAAAACAAAGCCCGTCAAGGCGTTGCGAGCTTTGACGGACTTTTTCAAACCTTCTGCTTATGGGCCCTCCAGGATTCGAACCTGGGACCAATCGGTTATGAGCCGACAGCTCTACCGCTGAGCTAAGAGCCCTTTTTGCCGCGCCAATATGCCCAAAGCTTTTTGGGAATTCAAGGACTAACTAGCTATCGACAAAACTGCGCAGGCGTTTGTTTCTGGAAGGGTGGCGGAGTTTGCGCAAAGCCTTGGCCTCAATTTGGCGTATGCGCTCACGGGTAACTTCAAAGTCCTGCCCCACCTCTTCAAGCGTATGGTCGCTCTTTTCGCCGATGCCGAAACGCATGCGCAAGACTTTCTCTTCGCGTGGCGTCAGTGTCGCCAAAACTTTTCGAGTCTGCTCCGCGAGATTCATGCTGATGACGGCGTCCGAAGGAGAAACCAAAGTCTTGTCTTCGATGAAGTCTCCCAGGTGCGAATCCTCTTCCTCGCCGATGGGTGTTTCCAGAGAAATGGGCTCCTTGGCGATTTTGAGGACTTTGCGGACTTTGTCCAAAGGCAACTCCATTTTGTCCGCAATTTCTTCAGGCGTAGGCTCCCGGCCGATTTCCTGGACGAGATAGCGGCTTGTGCGAATGAGTTTGTTGATGGTTTCAATCATATGCACGGGGATGCGGATGGTACGCGCCTGGTCGGCAATGGCGCGCGTAATGGCCTGACGAATCCACCAAGTCGCATAGGTGGAGAATTTATACCCGCGCTTATATTCAAATTTATCAACAGCCTTCATGAGGCCGATATTGCCTTCTTGGATTAAATCTAAAAATTGTAATCCCCGGTTTGTATATTTCTTCGCAATGGAAACCACCAAACGCAAGTTGGCTTCAACCAACTCGCTTTTGGCCAACTCTGCACTGCGTTCCCCTCGGCGTATGGCCTCATAGTTTTTTCGGAGCGTGTGAATGGGCAGGTTGGCTTCGCTTTCAATTTTGTGAATGCGTTTGAAGGCATTGCGAATGTCGCGCTCCAGAGTGTCGAGTTGTTCCGGTGGGGCATGAAGCTTTCGAAGGGATTGTTTCGAGAAAGTGGGAACTTCTTTGGTTTCTTGAAACTGTGTCCTGAATGCCGCCAGGGAGAAGCCGAAAGTCCGCTCCAGGTGGACAAGCTCTGTCTCTGCGCGCGTTGCATCCTCTATCATTTGTTTAAGGTGAATGACGATGCGGTCAATTTGCTTTTTGTTGAGCCGCATTTCATCGAGCACTTCCATCATCTGCATCTGATTTTCTTCAAAGGTCTTTTTAATCTCACGCTTTTTGGCTTCGGACAGCTTTCTCTTTGAATGGAGTATTTCTTCAAGGCGTTCGCATTCGCGTGCGTGTTTGCGAATTTTTTCAATGGCCTTCAAAATCTGCTCAATGCGATTGAGCTCGCCTTGGTTAAGTTTAATCTCTTGAGGCTCTTCACCTTCGACGTCCGTTTCGCTGTCCATGTCCGCCTCTTCATTTTCTTGCAATTCTTCAGAGGCATCTTTGACAACTTCGCGCACACGAAGTTTTCCGTTTTTGAGTTTGGGGCCAATGTCGAGAATTTCGTTGATGGCGACTTTGCAAGCCAAGAGAGCGCGCAAGGTTGCTTTTTCGCCTTCTTCAATACGCTTGGCAATTTCGACTTCCCCTTCGCGGGTGAGCAAAGAGACAGAGCCCATTTTGCGCAAATAGAGGCGTACGGGGTCGTTCGAAGTACCCGGGGTTTCCTCTTGTTCTGTTTCTTCTTCCTCTTCCCCTTCGCTTTCTTGAGTTTCGTCCTCATTGGAAGAAACAGCGGGTTTGGTTTCTGCTGTTTCGCTGTCTTTGTGGACATCGACAATTTCAATGTCGTTGTCGCCGAACATGCTCATGACGTCGTCAATCTGATCTGGCGAGACGACGTCTGCAGGCAGGTTGTCGTTGACTTCATCATAGGTAAGGAAACCTTTTTGGCGCCCTGCATCCAAAAGCTCTTTGAGCTCTTTTCGTTCAGGGAAGACTTCCTCTTTGAGTTCTTCCTTTTCAGCGTTTGGATCGACATCCGCTTCAAGCATTTGCGCTTCTGCCAGCGCTTCTATTTCGTCATTGTCGACCTCATGGATGCCTTTGCCGCGTTTTTTGAGTTTTTCCCGTGCGAGTTTGGCAATATCCGCTTCAGAGGGTGTATTTTTTGAACGTTTAACAGGTTTTTTCGTTTTGCCTTTGCCAGCCTTTTTTGCTCCAGCGGTCTCGGCGGATTTTTTTCGCGCGGAGGCTTTGGTGTTGGTTTTGGGCTTGGCTTTGGACTTGGTTTTAGACATGGCTACGGCTGTCTCCTGGGGGTGCGGCTTTCTTAAAAATTTTACCTTCTATATTTCATTAACCTTCTCAATCGACTTCTGGCTTCCATAAAATTTGCGCTGGCGCAAAACCGTCTGCTTCATAGTTAACAATCGGCCATACTCTGTTAAAAGTTGCTGGGACTGTTCAGAAAGTTCCCCCTCCTCTTGGAGTTCGCGGCTTTGCTTTCGTATTTCCGTTAATGCGCGCTCAATGGCTTTCAGGTGCAACTCGCCCGAAAGGTATTCAAATTCCTGGGCCAAAGTGGCCGTTTCCGCGGGCAAGAGCAAGTGCTCAAGCGCTTGTTGGGTTGCGTGGTTTAACAAAGAGAGGGCTTCCTCTGGGGTTTGGTTTTGCAGGAGGGCTTCAACAGCAGCACGTAGACCAAGGTGTTCAAGTTCGCAAGAAGGAATGGCTTTAGGGCTGTTGAGCAGGGAAGGTTGAGCCAGGGCGATACCGACATAGCGCAACTCCTGCGGCTGGGGGGGGGAGAGGGCAGGAGCAGAGGTAGAGGTAGAGGCAGGTATTTGCGGCAAGGAGGAAGCAAGGGGGGGAGGGTGGCCCGAGGGTTGTAGTTTGGTATTCAATTCAGATATGGGCAGCTGAGTATATTCTGCAATAGCCTTCAGGAAGGCGGAGCGCTCAATGCTGGGGGGCAGTTTGGAGAGGACGGGCCGAATGCGTTGGATGCCTTCCAGAGTTTCTTCGAAAGAAGCGCTGCGCCCATTGGGAAAACAAAACTGCAAGAGGAAGTGGCTTAGAGGGGGGGCTTGAGATAGCAGTTGTGTCAAAGCCTCTGGCCCTTTGGCCAGCAGGAAGGTGTCAGGGTCTTCATTGTCAGGCAGCAAAGCCACGTGGACTTTGAAACCGGAAATCAGCAGTGAGGCAGCCAGGCGCAGCACGGCGTCGCGGCCCGCAGCGTCTCCGTCCAACAAGAGACAGAGTTGGCGCACCTCTTGTTTTTGGAGCACAGCCAGCTGTTTGGGTGTCAGTTGCGTTGAGCACAGAGCGACGGAATGGGCAAAGCCGGCCCGGTGCAAGGCGAGACAGTCAAAATAGCCTTCGCACAAAACGGCCGTCTGTCGTTTGCGCATGGGCTCTCTTGCCCTGTCGAGCCCATAGAGCAACTCACTCTTGTTATAGAGGGCAGACTCGCGGGAGTTGAGATATTTGGGGCCCTCCCCGCCCAGCTTTCGTCCACCGAAGCCGACGGTTTTCCCGTTGGCGGTGCGGATGGGAAACATGAGTCGGTTTCTAAAGACGTCAAAGAAACCCTGCCCGCGAGGGCTTGGGGCAACCAGTCCCGCTTGCTCTGCAAAAGCCAACAAACCACGCTCTCGCAAAAGTGAAGAAAGCGCTGTCCAGTCGTCGAGGGCAAAACCCAGGCCAAAGTCCTGGGCGTTGGCTTTGCTGACGCCACGCTCCAGCAGATAGGTTTGGGCAGAATGGCCTTTGGGGTTTTCCCAAAGGTTGGAGAAAAAGTGTGCCTGGGCAAGGGCCGTTGCTTCGCGTTGCATGGCTTTTTGTTTGTGCTCCGCATTTGCCCCCTCATTCAATGCCACACCGCACTCCTCGGCGAGCAAACGCAGCACCTCCAAGAAACCTTGCCCTGAAATCCGCTGAACGAAACCGAAGACGTCTCCGGAGGCGTGGCAGCCAAAACATTTGAAGCGCTCGTCCTCCGGCCAGACGTGGAAGGAACCGGTTTTTTCCGCGTGAAAAGGGCATAGGCCGACATAGCTGCGTCCAGACTTTTTCAGCTCGACGCCATGGCGCCGAACCAGAGCCAGAAAGTCAACGCGCTCCCGTATTTCAGCGATTTTGTTTTCTGATATGGACACAGGCAGTGTTGTTCAAACCAGTTGTTTCTTGACTTCTTCTGAAATGGCTTTTCCTTCGGCGCGAGCTTGGACTTGCTCGACGACTTTTTTCATGACGACACCAAAGCTTTTGGGTCCCGAAATACCCAACTCTGCAATGGTTTGACGAACGACTTGGCTCAATTCTTCTGCGCTCAAGGGTTTTGGCAAATAGCGCTGCAAGATGAGAATTTCGCTTTCCTCTTTGGCAGCAAGCTCCTCGCGGTTTCCTTGGCGAAACTGCTCTGCAGCGTCCTTGCGCTGGTTGATCAGCTTGCGCAACACGGCAACAATGTCCATGTCGACCAGCGGTTTGGCATTGGGCTCCACCGCTTTGTATTGGATAGCGCTTTTGGCCATACGCAGGACAGAAAGCTCCAAAGCATTTTGGGCCCGCATGGCCTGCTTTAAATCCGCCTCCAATTGTTCTCTTAATGTGCTCACAAAAGACCTCTTTATATAAGGAGAAACAACCAAGAGAGAACCAACCAAGAGAAGAGACTCTTGGCTGGTTTGGCCAAAACAACGCCCAAGGCTAATATACCTTGCGCAGTTTTTTCACCGCACGCTTCTTTGCGGCCAGTGATTTTTTCTTCTTCTTGACGGAGGGTTTTTCGTAGTGCTCCCTCTTGCGTATTTCGGAGAGGATGCCGGCTTTTTCCGTTGCTTTTTTGAAGCGTTTGAGAGCGCCTTCAATGGATTCGCCGTCTTTGACACGGATGGTTGTCATTCTACATCACCTCCTTTTTGTTGTTGGAGTTGCCAAGGACGCTGCTTTTGCCGAAGCTTTGAAAAAAAAGCAAGAAAAGAGGCATGGGGCCTTCACAAAAAATACAACGCCGCGAGGGCATTTGCGCTCTGCCGCAAAAGCGGCTAAGCCCCTGGAGGTGTCCTTGGAGCGTTTCCTCGCCCGTCCGGTTTCTCGCCCAGCAGCGCTCAACGCGCGTATATGGGTTGCAGCACTTCGCAGGCTTGGCCCCCGGTTACGCCGGGTTTTGGCTTTTGGTTTGGGAAGCTTGGCCTTTGCCCTTGGAATTCGCCGCCGCATTGCCTTGGAGAATTTGCGCCGTGCTTTTCCCGAACATAGCCCCAAAGCGTGCCGCCGTATTGCCCGCGCCTCCTATGGACATATGTTTTTAAGTGCGCTGGAGGGGGTATGCGGCCATATTCTGGAGGGGGATATCTCTCTAGAGTTAGGGAATTGGCATGATTTAGAGGAGGCCTTAGAGAGGGAGGGTGGCGGGGGTATACTCGTCGCTTCTGCACATTTTGGCAGTTGGGAGTTAATGGCGGAGTTAATGGCGGCCCGTGGTATGCGTCTAGCAGCGGTGGTCCGTCCTTTGGCGGGGGCGTTTAACGCGCAGTTGTTTAAGGCGCGTTATGAGGCGGGGATGGCGTTAATTCACCCGCGGGGGGCATTGAGGCATATGTTAAGGGCATTAAGGGAGGGGAAGGTCGTCGTCCAGTTGATAGACCAGTCTCTAGCTGCCGAGAAGGCCATATTTGTTCCTTTTTTTGGGCGTATGACGGCGACGGCGCCGGCCTTGTCGATGGCGGCCGTTGTGTCCAAGGCGCCCACCTATTTGGTATTGTCCGAGCGTACGCGCGACGGCATGCGGATTTTGGTAGAAGGCCCTTTTGTTGTGGAAGCGAAGGCCGACAGCAAGGCTGAGCTAAGCCGGCACCTGGGGCAATTGACGGCGGCCTTGGAAGCGCACATTCGGCGTTGTCCGGAGCAATGGATGTGGGTGCACAGGAGGTGGAAAGTGCCCTACACGCCCCCCTCCTCTGAGGGCTAGGGTGTCCTCTCCTGGGGGTAGCCCCTTAAAAGTCCCTGCTCATGAGGGGGGGGGCAAGGAACGAGGCCCCTTCTCCTGGGTAGGGCAGGCCCTCTTTTCTATGTTAACAGGAGAGGGTAGGGGTAGTCGAAGGTGAGGTTTAGCAAGAGGAGGCTCTTGAAGTGAAGGGGGATATACACTAGACTTATGGCCCATGAAATCGCCCTCTGAGAGAAAGCCAGAAGAGCCTGGGCTGCCGCCCCCCTCCTATCCCGCCCTAGAGTCTTTCATAGAGACAGCGACGGAGGCAGAGCTTGAAGTGCTCTATGAGCCTTTGTTGGAAGCATTGGCTGAATTGAAGGGGCCGCAGGCAGACAAGGCCAAGAAGATTGGGGTAGCGATAGACAAATCAATGGAGTTATTGAGAATTTTAGTTGACGTACGCACGCGGTTGGAGGGTGAAGCGGCCAAGAATTCGCCGCCGCGCTGAGGTTTTGTATGGGGGGGGGGTTAGCAGGTGTTTGGGCATATGGGGGTTGTTTTTTTGAAATAATGTTGAGAAGGGAGCAACCTTTTAGGGTTTTGGGCGATAATTTCTGCAGGAAGGGCGAGTTCGAGATGGTCGGGTTTTGAAGGTAGCAGTTAGAAAGATTTAAACTTAATTTTTGGAGGTTTTTTATGTCAGGGGTCAATCGTATCAACACAGGTTCGGCATTGCCTTTGTCGACCAACATTTCAGTAGGCCGGCAGACGCCGGATTTATCGTTTGGGAACCGGATTCAAGCGGGGCTGGGTGCTGCGGCGGGTGTGGTAGGCTCAGGGTTGGGCATTGCCGGCAATGCTTTCGTAGGAGGGCCTGCCATTGTCAGTGCAGCGGTTTCTTCTGTGAACACGTTGAACAATCAGCAATCTTCGGGAGCTGTTTCCTATGCTCCGGGTGCAGTCAACGCCACCTATGCAGGCTTTACGAGCAATACATTGGGCACGACGGTGACGACTCCGGGTGTGGCGACAACCGGGGGGGTGCCTTCAGGATCAAGCACCTCTTCGGTTGCTGGCACCTCAGATATGGCCGGTTTTGATGCCAACCTGAAGACGCAGCAAGACGAGAACAAGCAATTGTTGAGCATGCAGGCGGCGCTTCAGCGTGAGAACCTGGTATTTTCCTCACTTTCCAACGCGATGAAGACGCGGCACGACACGGCGAAGAACAGCATTTCCAACTTGCGCTAGTGATGGATTGGGTTGGAGCAAGAGGCGGCTTCGAAAGGGGTCGCCTTTTTTCTGGAGTATATGAGGCGAAGGCGTGTTGGGAGGCATAGGCATACATATTTTCCAGGGGGAGGTTTCAAAAAAGGGCTAGGCGATGGTTGGCTTTGCTTGTTTAAGCCCATGTGTTTGGAATAGGTTTGGAGTTATGACAACAGAAACGTCCTCAGGAATTTTAGGCAGTCTGGTGCCCACGACAAAGATTCAGGCGAGAATCCTGTTGGAGACAGGCTATTTATGGATGGACATGGGGCGTTTTGGGGAGGCGCAAGAAGTGTTTACAGGGGCAGCGCTTTTGATGCCCAAGAGTGAAGTTCCGCAACTTGCGCTGGGGACGTTGGATTTGGTGCAGGGGAAATTCGAGAAGGCTTTGCAGACATTTAGAGTGGCGCAGCGGTTGGCGCCCAAGTCTGCATTGCCGCATGTGCATGTAGGGGAGGCCCTGTTGTTTATGGGCAAGGAAGCAGCTGCCCTCAAGGAGTTGCAGCAGGCGAAGGTGATGGAGCCTGACAGTGATGCGGCGAAGTTTGCGGATTCGCTGTTGGATTGCAGAGAGAAGGGTTTGTTTGTGAAGGCGAAGCCCAGGGGTCAGAGTTGAGTGTCATATTTTGAATGGTTTGTGGAGTTCCCATGGCAGTTGGCAAGATAGGTGGCAAAAGAGGAGCGGGTGCAGCCCGAGGGTTGGCTTCTGCGAAGAAGGCGGAAGGTTCTGCGTTTCAGGCAAAGGTAGAGCGGATAGCGCCTACCATTTCACTAGGGGAGGTAGGGGCTGTGGTGGGCAGAGGCGATCCTGTTGTTGCGCAGGCTGCGGAAATTGCTCGGCAGTTTAGAGATGGGGCCATCAAAACGAAAGAAGAGGCGACGCGGCACTTGGTTGCCAACATTCTTCGTGAAATCGTTCGCACGAATTCAAAGACGCTCACGCAGAAGATAACCCAGGATATAGAGGGAGATCCTCGGCTGCAAGAGACGCTTGAAAGAATTTGGTCGAAGGCGGAATAGGAGTCGTTTTGGAAAAATTCGGGGAGAACAAAAATCAGCTCCTAGAAAAATATGGACCCTATGTGAGGTCCATTGCTACAGGTATATGCAGGCAATTTCGTTTCCAAGTAGATTTAGATGAGCTGATGGCCTATGGGCACATGGGGTTATTGGAGGCAGCGGAGCGATTTGATCCGAGCATGGGGGCGAACTTTCTAACTTTTGCACATTATAGGGTGAAGGGGGCTATTTTTGATGGGCTAAGGAAGATGGGCATACTCAGCTCAGACGTACACGCTTTAGGCGCCGAGCGTTCGAATGCCTATTTGAGCAATCTTTCAGACAGAGATGCGGGTGTGCACAGCTCATTTGCGGAAGATGTGGGAGAAATTTCGAGTGCTGTTTCAGGTTTGGCCATTATTTATGCGACGAGCTTGGATGCGGCAGAAAGCCTGCAGATAGCCAGCGATCGATTTTCTATAGAAGAGCGTTTGGAGTTTGAAGAGACCAAGAAGCGTATTCGCAAAGCGATGGGGATGTTGGCCGAGAAGGAACGCAGATTGTTGCAGGCTTATTATTTTGATTCGAAGACTTTGGAGGAGGCGGGTGCAGCGATAGGGCAATCCAAAAGCTGGGCTTCTCGGTTACATGCGCGTGCAATTGAAAAATTGAAGCAACTTTTGGTGGAGGATACACGACAATCAGATGAGACAACTTTAAAGAGGAGAGAGAACCATGGCGGAACCACTCACGGGGGTAGCAGCAGCGCAGGCGGCGCAGCAAAAGCTTCCAGAGCAAGTGACCCAACAGGCCAAACAGGGCCCAAGCAAATTTGACGAGGCATTGAGCGCGCAGACAGAAAGCAAAGTTGGCCATATTCGTCAGGTGCAGTCGGTTTCACAGGTTCAGGCAGCCCATGCACTGAACAAAGCGGATATTGTGAGAGATGCGGGTGAAATTGCCAAAACGGACAAGGCGCGCATGGGCAAAATACGGACCCAGGCATTGAGCGAGACGGGCAAAGCGCGGACAACAGAATCCACCACGCAAGCAGCGGCTTCTTCGCTGACGACTCGCAATTTGACGAGTTTGATGGATGGTGTTGAAAAGGGGCAAGCGTCCTTAGACAAGCTGATTGGCTCTGCATTGCAGGGGAAGAAGTTTTCCAATACAGAATTGTTAGGCTTGCAGGCCAGCATGTATAAATACAGCCAAGAAATGGACTTAACGAGCAAAATAGTAGAAAAGACAACCTCGGGCCTAAAAGACACCTTGAAGACGCAAGTTTAATTTTGGTTTTTTCGCATCAGCCATGGACAAGGGTTTTCTTTAGGGAAGTGATTTTTTTAAAGCTTGGCTCGTCGGGGTATTTTTTTTTGGAAGGCGGCTCTTTTGAGCCGCTTTTTTTGGGGGTTTCATATAGGCTTTGAGGGCTTATGTTTCGAAAATATGGGTTTGTTGTCTTATTGGCTATGGGTTTGCTTGCTTGCACGGAAGATTTGCAACACGACTTGTCTGAGGAAGAAGCCAACGAGATTTATGTATTGTTGCAGCGTAACGGTATTTCGGCGTCGAAGCAGCGCAGTGAAGGGGATGATCCTACCTATATCATCAGCGTTGCAAAAGCAGACCTGGTGAATGCTGTACAGTTGTTGACGGACAATTCTTTGCCTCGCGTTCGTGCAGACGGGCTTTCTTTGTTTAAGAAGAACAAGGGGATGATTCCGACGCAGGTGGAGGAGCGGGCGATGTTGCTGGAGGCTTTGGGTGGGGAGATTTCGAATGCGCTCAATCGAATTCCTGGAATTTTGGAAGTCAGGACTTTGGTGATGTTGCCGGAAGCGAATGACTTGGTGCCTGAAGCAGATAAGCCCAGGCCTTCAGCGTCGGTGTTTATGAAATATCGCGTGCCGGGAGAAGAGAAGCCACCCATAGAAGAAGCCGCCATACAGCGTTTTGTGGCGGCAGCGGTGCCGCAATTGGCGCCGGGGGCAGTCCAAGTTCTCATGGTGCGAGCAGCTCCTCCCCAAGCAGAGTTGGATATACATCAGCGTTTGAAGGCGGTGTTGGGTTTGCAGATGACCAAGGACAGTGCGGATCAATTTCGTATCATCGTTGCCGTAGGTGGTTCGTTGATTTTGCTCATGCTGGGTATTTGCATATGGATTGTTTTTAAAAGCCGTGCGGCAGCGAGAGCGAAATAGGCTTTTTTCTTAGAAAGGTTGTTTTCTTTCCGTGGAACACTACTTTGCTTCACTTTCCAAGCGACAGACCATGTTGCTTTTGGCCTCCGTTGTTTTTGGTGGCGCTTGGGCCGATGAGGCATTTCAGTTTTTACCTGAAGAAGAAGCAGAGCTTTTGAAGCATCGCTCTGGAGCTTTTCGCGCCATTCCCAAGGAGCAGAGGATTCCTTTTTTGGTGCAGAAGATGCGTCGTATGCTCAGCATGCGGCGCAAGAGGCTTGCCACAGCAGATCCAAAACACCTGGCTGAATTGTTGAGCAAAGAAAAACCTGTTGTTGCTGAAGTTGTTTTGCGCACGTTGCCTTCTGCTTTGGCGCATTCCGTTCAAGCTGCACTTCCTGGTTTTCAAGAAACGCAGATGCACAGGGAGCCCAGAGCAGAGGTCCTTTCCATTGTACGTTGGAAACTTGAAGAAAAACTTCAGAATGCTTCTGTCAGCGCTCACTTTAGGTTTGAAGATGTGATGGGCCTGCAACCTGGGGAACTGATTACCGTTTGTGACCGAATGGGCGTTCGTGTGTTTGCCACGGCATTGGCAGGATTGCCCAGCGGCGAACGTCAGAATTTTTTCGACGTGCTTCCACCCGACCAAAGAATGCTTGCTCAAAAAGCTTGTGAAGCGGCCGGGACGCGCCATTTGCAAGCCAACGATGCGCGTAGATTGTTGGAATTATATGGTGCCATGGAAAGTCCTTCTTCGGCGATTCGGAGCGCGGGTGCACGGCGTATTATAAAAGCTTGTTTGGCGGAATCCGTCGATTTTGCCTCTAAAATGACACGGCGATATGAAGGAGAGTTGGGCAAGTTGTTGGCCAACTGGTTTGAAAAAGAAAAAGAAAAGAAAATTCGCGCGGATGGTGGGAAGGAGGATCTTCTTGAACAACTTGAGTTTTTGGCAAAACGAGGATTTCTTGAACGTCCATTTATTTTGCCCAGCCCTGAAGTATCCATCGCTCAGCTGCCTGGCCAAAAGAGACTTGCCCCCAGTTCTTCCCTAGGTATGGCTTCTGCGCGTTTGCCGGCGCCGCCAAATATAAAGCCCTCTCGTTTGTCGGCCCGAAAGCTTCCTGAACCTACGCCTTCAAAGCTTGTGCGTCCTGGCAGTCAGAGAGAAAATGTCGCAGCGGTTTCTCAGCCGCGCAGCCACCCCAATCGACTGCCAAAACCGCAGATACCGGAACGCTTGGGTTCCTCTCCCCCGCCTCAAGCAGCCAGTGCAAAGCAGTTGGCCTTGCCCCCGTCTGAAGTGAGAGCGAAGCGATTGCCGCCCCCGTCTTCGTCTCAAGCGGCCAGTGCAAAGCAGTTGGCCGTGCCCCCGTCTGAAGTGAGAGTGAAGCGATTGTTGCCCCCACCTTCGTCTCAAGCAGCCAGTGCAAAGCAGTTGGCCGTGCCTCCGTCTGAAGTGAGAGCAAAGCGATTGCCGCCCCCACCTCCGTCCAAAACAAAAGTTCAAGATGTGACGGTAACCGCCAGCACAGAGCGGCCGGTGTTGCCTCTGCCGTCGTTCAGAACAACAGGCCAGCATGAGACCGCTGGCAAATCGTCTGTTGCTCGTATGCCGGCACACAAAGAGGAGCGAACGGACCACAAAGGTTTCACCGACAAATCAGCTGTTGCTCGTGTGTCGGCACACAAAGAGGAACGGACGGACCACAAAGGTTTTATCGGCAAATCGTCGGTGGTTCGTGTGCCGGCACTGCAGTCTGTTCCTCGCAAGCGTACAGCAGAAGGGGTAGGCTCCATAAGACAAGAAGGTGATAACGCTACACAGGGTTACCGTGTTCAGAAAGATATTGGAGAAAAACCAAATCGCAAGAGCTAGAATGTTGTGGAGATAAAGCATGGCAGATACTGACAACAAAGGCCCGCCCAGAAGCCTAGGGAAAATCATTCGCGAGGATTTGGTGAACAGTGTGTCTGGTCTTGAATCTATAGCCTCGCCCCGGTTTCCCTCCGCTACGCGCCCTCCTGTTGTGCCTTCCCGTCTTGTAACGGTGAAAGAGATAGAAGCGCGCTCGAAAGCCGAAGAGATTATTGAAGAGGCCCAACAAAAAGCTCAAGAATTGTTGGCTGAGGCTGAGCGCCAGCGAGCAGTTATTTTTCAGGAAACACGCGAAGAAGCTTTGGCAGAAGTTGCAACCCAGGCAGCCACGGAGTTGGCCAAGGCGAAGATGCAGGTGGGAATGATGTTGGCAGAGGCCGAACCAGAGCTCATTGAGTTGGCCTGCCGAATTGCTGAGAAAGTGATAGGCAGAGATTTGGAACGCGATCCAAAGCTGCTTTTGGAAATTTGTGCAAACGCCATTGAAAATTTGCGAACAGCCAAGGCCATGCTTGTGCGTGTTCATCCGAAGGATGCCAAGTTGCTCAGAGAGAAGCGTTCTGAATTGATAGAGCTGATTGGACGCAGCGTTGACATAGCCATTCGTGACGATGCTGAGGTACAGCCAGGGGGTTGCATTGTGCAAACCGAGTTTGGAGTTATTGATGCTCAACTCGAAACCCAATTCAAAGCTTTGCGCACGTTGTTTGAGGCCAACGCTTCTGGAAAGGCAGATTGAGCATGGGCCTTGCCGTCTCATGGGGGCGCTATCAAAATTTGCTGAAGAATGCGCAATTGTGCAGCATTCGTGGGCGGGTGACGGAGCTGACGGGTTTGGTGATTAAAGCTGCTGTACCCAACGTGCGTGTAGGCGAGTTATGCTATATTAAGGGGCGTGGACGTGCAGCCATTAGATCTGAGGTAGTCGGTTTTCAAGGGGATGAGGTGATGCTGATGCCCCTAGGGGAGTTGCGGGGCATAGGTCCAGACAGCGAAGTGCTTCCCACAGGCCGTCCTTTGAGCATTCGGGTAGGAGATGCCTTGTTGGGGCGCGTACTCAATGGTTTAGGGGAGCCCATTGATGGCCGTCCTTTGCCTCAAGAGGGGTTGATGGAGTGGTCGGTTGACAGAGATTGTCCAGATCCATTCAAGCGCCAACGTATTTTGAGGCCGCTGCCTTTGGGTGTACGTTGCATTGATGGATTGCTGACGGTAGGAGAAGGGCAACGCATTGGGCTTTTTGCAGGCTCCGGTGTTGGGAAGTCCACGTTGATGGGGCAGATTGCGCGCAACACAGCTGCCGAGTTGGCCGTTATTGCGCTGATTGGGGAGCGTGGCCGTGAGGTTTTAGAGTTTGTTGAAGACGCTTTAGGAGAGGGGCTGAAACGTTCCATTGTGGTTTGCGCGACTTCGGACCAGCCTTCTTTGGTACGTTTGCGCGCCGGTTTTGTTGCGACCTCCATTGCAGAATACTTTCGCGAGCGTGGAGGCAATGTTTTGTTCATGTTGGATACGGTAACGCGTCTTGCAAGAGCGCAGCGTGAAATTGGTTTGGCCATAGGAGAACCCCCTGCACGCCAGGGATATCCCCCTTCGGTATTTTCCATGCTCCCCAAAATTCTTGAGAGGACTGGGAATTCAGAGAAGGGCAAATGTACGGCCATTTATACGGTTTTGGTTGCCGGTGGCGACATGGAAGAGCCCATTGCGGACGAAGTGCGCGGTATTTTGGATGGACACTTCATTCTCAACCGCACGCTTGCAGAGCGCAACCAATGGCCTGCGATGGATGTTTTGGCTTCGTTGTCGCGCGTCATGAGCCAGGTGGTCAGCAAGGAGCACAAAGTGGCGGCGGGAAAACTTCGGGAGGCCCTTGCAACCTATGAAAAACAAAGGGATTTAATTCTGTTGGGTGCCTATCAATATGGGACAGATCCTCGAACGGACTATGCCATAGACAAATATGACGCCATCATTGACTTTCTAAAGCAGTCTACAGCCAGCAACGTGAGTTTTGAAGAAACAGCAGAAGCACTCGTCGCGTTGTTTGAAGAGTGATAGAAGGCAGAGCATATGCCGGCTTATCGACTGCAAACGCTGCTGGAAATGCGAGAACGAGCTGAGGAAGCCGCGAAGCAGGCTTTTTCTGAAGCGATGCGGTTTTTTCACGATCAGAAGGAAATTTTAGAAACCATGCGTTCTGATTTGACAAGGCGGCAGCAGGAACGCAAAGAGAAGGTGCTCGCCTATCGTACATCTGTTTTATCGCGTGCGGTTTCGTCCAATGCATTTGAGCAAATTGAACGTTTTGAGCAAAGGCTGAGGGACGAGGAGGCGAAGTTGGAGTTGGAGATAGGAGCGCAGGAGGGGAATGTGGAGCGTGCCAGGCAGCGGATGGAGCAAAGGAGGATGGAGATGGCAGAGGCAGCCAAAGAGAAGAAAGCCATTGAGAAGCACAAGGAGCAATGGGTTAAACAAGTGCGTTATGAGCGGCAAATGCGTGAGGAGCTTTTGCAGGAGGAGATAGGGAATACTTTGCATTTACAGAAGCAGAGGGGAGGGAGATGATGAGCAGAATTGATGATGACCGTGAAGCAGTTCGCCAAGCTGAACGTGTTGCCGAGCAAAGGCGTATGGAAGACAGGCGTCGAGTGGACAGGCAGGCAGGGGACTCTGCTTTTTCTCGACTTGTGAGCGATGCTCAGCAACAGCAGGGGCAGGTTCAACGGCAAAGCATCAACCGTGGACATGATTCAGAGGCCGATACAAAGTTTTTGGAGAAGGCAGATCCTTCTTCATCTGAGCGGGCGAAAGAAGACAGGGAGCGGATGCTTGGCAGATATGGTGTATTGGCCAAACGTCCTGGAGACAGGGAAACCCATGCTGTATTGCGCGAGTTAATGGGTCAAAGTCCCGAGGAGGCTGAGTCTGCAAAATTATTTGCAGAGCGCAACAAGACGATTTCAAGGAAGCAGTTAGAGGAGCAGGGGGCTCGTCAAGCCGTATTGGAGAACCAAGAGCAGGCGAGGAAACATTCAGAGCAGGCGACCAAGCTTCAGCAAAGTGACAGGGAGCTTTCCAAGGCAGAAGCTCGGGAGCAGGCAGAAGTGGGCCAAAAGTCTGCTTCACAGACGGAGAGCCAATTAGGGGCGCGTTCTGCTCAAGCGAAAGGGGATGCGGGAAAACAAACAGAGGCCGAAGCAGAAGCCAGGAGTGCGCATCTCGAAGAGAAGAGCGCACACAAGCAGCAAGCGTCGGATGGCAAACGTTTGGGCAAAGAAGCGCATGAGGGGTTGGGGACATTGTTGAGCACCAACCCCGCCTTCATGGAGCCGGCTCCCATTGTTCGTCCCAAATCCACGGGCGATTCGGAGCGTCTAAGAAGGATTGCGAGTGAAATTGCTCAAAAGATTGTTGAGCGGGTACGTGTGGGGACCAACAAAGCAGGCAATGCAGAATTTCAGATTGATTTGCGTTCGGACATTTTGTCTGGGCTTTCTTTGCGGGTTTCGGCATCTGGTGGAAAAATAAACGTGGTTTTCTCTGGTTCTAATAAGAACGCATTAAAGACAGTTGAAGAGCAAAGCGAAGCTTTGCGCAATGCGCTGGACGTTCGAGGTTTGACTCTGACCGATATGAAATTTGAGATGATTTTGTGACGCATACCAACAAGATAGCGATGCCTTCTTCTCAAGCAGGCGACCACACCATGGTGGTGACGCAGACAGACTTGCTTTCCATGAATTCTTGGAAGAGGGTGGATTTTTTTCCGGGGCTTCCCAAAGTTTCTCGCCAAGAGGTGCAACTGTTTCGGAGTTTGGAATGGTTGTTCCCGACGTTTGCTGAGCCTGGTGAGATGTTGGCAGCCATGTCCAAGGCGCTTCGAAATTGTCTTCAGAGTGATGTTCAACTGACCTTGGATTATTTTCAACTTTTGGCTGTTTCTGCATTGCCCTCTTGCATTGCTGAGCCCACTTTCCTGGCTGTGTTGTCCTTTCGGCCATACCAACCGAAGGGGTTTTGGGAGATTGAGCTTGGTTTTGCGCACAAAGCGGTGGAGATGTTGCTTGGGGCCAACAGTGAGTCCATAGAAATTCGTGCATTGACGGAGTTGGAAGAGGGTGTTCTTCAATTTCTCGCTTTGCAGGTTTTGAGGGCGATGTTTGTAAATGCCGAAACCGGCAAAATTCACGTTCGCCTGGACAATATTTTCAGCAACAGCAAGTCCATCATGTCCTTAATGGCGTCAGAGACGCAGATGGTTTTGATGAGCTTGTCTGTCAGCATCAATGGCTATACGGGATATTTTCGGTTTTTTATTCCTGCGACAGTGTTGGCCAAATTGCAGCCACATGCGGATGCGCCTGTTCGCGCATATCGAATGCAGCAGAATTTGATTCGAGCGAAGTCTCGTCTTGCGTTGCCGGAGCTGTTTTTGCGTGCAGAGATTGGCTATGCAGAGATTCCCGTGGCTGAATTTGGAGAACTTCATCCCGGGGCAGTGGTTTTGTTAGACAAGCTGAATTTGAGGCCTGACAAGCGGGAGGAGGGGAGGGCCGAGTTAAAGATAGGCACAGGGTTTTTGGGCCATTTGGGTTGTCGGCTTAGTTTTGACGGGAGAGGATATAAGGCGGAGGTTGAGAAGATTGTATTGGGGATGTTGTCAGAAAGTCTGGAACAAAATCTTTCTGGAGGGGATGAAAGAAAAGGGGAAGCCATGGATATAAACCAACTAAGTGCTGCGCCGTTGCTGAGCGATGTACCATTAAGGCTTGTTGTTGAGCTTGCACGCATTCCAGTGACTTTAGAAGAAGTGATTGAAATGAAAGTAGGGCATGTGATCGATCTGGGTCGGCTTGCGACGGACCCTTTGAATTTGGTTATCAATGGGAAGACGGTTGGGCAGGGCGAGCTGGTTGAGTTTGAGGGGCAGTTGGGCATACGGCTGATTGCTGTTGAAGGTTCATAGAACGATTTTTTGCAGGAGCGAGCATGTTGTCCCTGTTGTTTCGAGGATGGGCTGTTGCGCTTGCCAATGCAGAAGCCCTGCCGGAGTCCGGCTCTGAGCTTCCTCCGCTGGAGTTAGGGTGGATGTTGTTTCAGACTTTGCTGGTTTTGGCGGGGGTTGTTCTATTGGCCTATATTTTATTAAGTTGGGGGGGGAAGCGTTTATTGAAGCTCAGGGATGGGGGGGGGCAGCGAAGCATTTCCATTGTTGAGCGAGTTTCTGTGGATGCGAGAAAAAGTTTATTGTTGGTGAAGGTAGCCAAGGACTATTTTTTGTTATCCAACGGAGAGAAGGATTTAACAATTTTGTCGAAGCTGAACACAGAAGAAGTGGAGCAAGTGCTCAGCAGCAACAACAAACCATCGGGTGAGCCGGGTTTGTTTTTAAAGAAGCTTTTGGATAGGAAAGCGACCAAGGAAAAGGAAGAGTCGTGAGGACTTGGAATGCGCGGTTTTTGCAGATTGGGTTGCTGACGATGTTTTGGCTTCCCACGTGGGTTTTGGCGCAGGGGAGAGGCAAGCCACAGGCTTTGTCGATGGACACCATAGCGCCGGATTCCTATGCGAGTCGGCCGATGGTGTTGTTGTTGGTTTTGGCGGCGATGGGGCTTGCGCCCTTTGTGTTGTTGATGGTGACCAGCTTCGTCAAAATTTCGGTGGTTTTGTCTGTTGTACGTTCGGCCATAGGCACGCAGCAAATTCCGCCCACGCAGGTGATAACGGGGTTAGCGATTATTCTAACTGTCTACATCATGTCGCCCACGCTGCAAGAGATGTACCGGGAGGCGAACCCAGCCACCATACAGAACAGTGAGGGGCTGCTTTCTGCGAAGTCTGCGGGGCAGTTGGTGGAGGCGGCGCAGAGGGCGAGGGAGCCTTTGCGGGTATTTTTAAAGAAGCGTGTTACAGCCAAAGACAAGTCGCTTTTTTATAACCTTGCGCGAAAGATGCGGGCGCCGGCAGACAGGGCGGACATTGAGCCGGATGATTTTTTGGTATTGACGCCTGCCTTTGTGGTTTCGGAGTTGAAGCAGGCTTTTCAGATTGGTTTTTTGTTGTTCATTCCATTCATTGTGGTGGACATGTTGGTGGCGAACATTTTGCTTGCGTTGGGCATGCATATGTTGTCGCCGACGACCATATCCATGCCGTTTAAGCTGCTGCTTTTCGTATTGGTGGATGGTTGGTATCTTATCGCCAAGGGTTTGGTTTCCGGTTATCTCTGACAAGGGAGCAAGGTTATGCATCAACTGACTTCACTCACGCAGCAAGCTTTATATTTGGTGTTGTTGACAGCAGCGCCTCCTGTGCTTGTCAGTTTGCTGGTAGGCGTCACCATTTCTGTTTTGCAAGCGACGACGCAAATTCAAGAGCAGACGCTTTCTTTTGCTCCCAAGCTGATAGCGGTGTTTGGCACTTTGGGTTTTGCAGGTGCGTGGATAGGGACACAGCTGTTGCGGTTTACCTATAGAATTTTTGATCAGTTTCCCAATTTGGTTGCTCCATGAATTTGGATGAAATTCTGACTCAAGCGCGCAATGAGTTTGGAATTCGAGTCGACTTCAGTCTGGCTGTTTTTTCGATGGCGCTGATTTTTGCGCGGCTGATGCCGGTGGTTATTTTCACGCCATTTCTTGGAGGGGAAAGCATACCGGGGCAGGTGCGTATGGGCTTAGGGATGGTGTTAGCGGTGGTATTATTCCCCGCATTAACGGATCAAATTTCTCAAATTCCGCTATCGGTAATTCCCTATTTAGCGTTGTTGCTGAAAGAAGTTTTTATTGGTTTTGCTTTAGCGTTCATAGTGGATTTGGTTTTTCAGGCAGTGGGGACGGCGGGGGCATTTATAGACAGTTTTTCGGGCGCCACCCAGGCGCAGATGTTGGTGCCGCAAATACAGCGTCAAGTGACGTTGTATTCTTCGTTGAAGTTTCAACTGGCGGTGGTGTTGTTTTTGACGTTGAATGGGCACCATTGGGTTATTGAGAATTTGGCCGACAGTTTTTTGAAATTGCCGTTGAATGAGTTTCCTCAGTTTTCTTTGGGGATGGGGCCTTTTTTTGAGCTGGTCATCCGTGTATTTGGCGACTTGTTCCGCATTGGTTTGGCTTTGTCCTCCCCCGTATTGCTTGCCATATTTTTGACGGAGACGGCCCTTGGGGTCATCAACCGAGCTGCTCCCCAAATCCAAGTATTTTTCATGGCGATGCAGATAAAGCCTGCTGTTGCGGCGTTGATGGTAATTTTTTCTTTGCATTTAATTTTGGGCCGCCTCGTCCAAGAATATGGCGTCATGTTTTTGCGCTTTGGCCGTGCTGTTGGTTTTTTAGGCTAAGGGGGGAGCGTCCATGGCTGAGGGTGGAGAAAAGACAGAAGAACCTACCGACAAGAAGATTCAGGATGCGCGCAAAGAAGGCGATGTTTGGAAGAGCCAGGACTTAAAGAGCGTCTTAGGCTTTGTTGTATCCATGGGGGTATTGAAGGCGATTTGGCCGCTTTGGGAAGAGCGCATCAACATGATGTTTCTGTTTACGTTTGATGCCATTGCCCACCCGGAGACTTTGTCTCAAGCGACGCGGGATGCCTTGAACATGGGCCTATGGAATGTGCTGTTGCTCGCGTTGCCTGTGGTTATCAGTTGTGCGTTGGTGGGCAGTCTAACGGATTTTTTATTGGTAGGGGCCCTGTTTAGCCCCAAGGTATTGATGCCGAAGTTGGAGAAGTTAAACCCTCTGAGCGGCATAAAAAATTTATTTTCCAAGAAACAACTGATGGAGTTGCCCAAGTCTCTGGTGAAGATGGGCGTTACGGGTTTTGTTGTCTACCTTGTTATTAAGGATGCGCTGGGACTCATTACGTTGACGGTGACGCAGCAAGCCAATGTGACGATGGCGTTGTTGGGGGAGTTGATTTTTCGGCTCGTGGTGCGTGTCAGTTTGGTCTATTTGGCCTTTGGTATTTTTGATGTGTGGTTCCAACACTACAGCTACCGCAAGAAGTTGAAGATGAGCATTGATGAAGTTAAACGCGAGCATAAACAGTCCGAAGGAGACCCCCACAACAAAGCCAAGCGCAAGGAAATGCACCAAGAGATTATAGAGGGGGCCCAAATGGCGTCGGTTGCGGAGGCGACGGTTGTGGTGACGAACCCGGAGCATGTGGCGGTTGCGCTGAAGTATGACCAGGAGAAGGACAGTGCGCCGCGTGTCCTTTGCAAGGGCCTGGACAGTCGTGCACAAAACATTAAGGAGCTGGCCCGCCGTCATGACATTGCGATATTAAGGAACGTACCCTTGGCGCATGCTTTGTTTCGTGTGGAGGTGGGGCATGAAATTCCTGAGGAACTCTATGATGCTGTGGCCGAGGTATTGAATTTTGTCTATGGCCTAAGCCACCCTAAAAATTCTTCCTAGGGGAGGGTTGGCAAGCAAGCTTAGCTTTTGCTAGCTTCTTTTTATGGCCCAAGACGCAGAAATTGCCATTGCGCTGAAATATGACAAGGAGAAGGACAGCGCCCCCCGGGTGATTGCCAAGGGTTTGAACCTTCGGGCCGATAAAATTCGAGAGATTGCAAAGGCCAACAACATTCCTGTGTTGCGCAACATCAGTTTGGCAGAGGCTTTGTTTCGTGTGGAAGTTGGGCAAGAAATTCCTGAAAGCCTTTATGATGCTGTGGCCGAGGTTTTGAATTTTGTCTATGCGTTGACGCAACAAAACGCGCCTTCGCAGCGAAAATGAATAAGAAAGACTCCATGGGAAAGACATGCCGAACATAAATTCTCCAGCGCCGAAGTCCTCCATGTGGCCATGGGGGGGGGCAAGAAATGTACAAGAGAAGCTGGTCCGCTCCTCGCAATTGGAGACTCGGCGTACAAACCGAAAGAAGGACCCCAAAGCGCTTCCTTTGGCTTCTGCAGCTTTGTTGGAATTTATAGGCCCGGCCCATTCTTCAGAAGAGTTGCGTTTGCCTGCGCCGCTGATGCCTTTGGGAGAGGAATCTTCCCATGCTTCCTCAGAGCGTGAAGAATTGGCGCAAGCCTTGGAGAGGGGCTCTCCCGGGGCACTGGGCCAGCTCCAAAAACAGTTGCTGACGTTGAATGTGCCTGCAGAGCGCCTGGAGCGCCTCAAGTCCATGCTGTCCTATGAAGAAAACATGTTGCGCTTGGTGGGTGAAGTGAGCCAAGCCCTAGAAGAAATTGAGCGACTTCGCCAAGAGGCGCAACAGGAAGAAGGCTATTAGACAGCTGTGGGCTTGGCTGTTGGGTGAACCACGAGCGAAAAATGAAGCAACCCCCTGTGTTTCCAAAAGAAGTTTTGCAACGTTGGGTGGAAAGAAAAGCCAGCCTAAAGGAGGTGCGCGGCTATACCGACGCAGAACTCCACAGCATTGCGCGCCTGGCCCATCAATTTTTCATGCAGGGGAAAATTGAAGAAGCCCGCACCTTGTTTCAAGGGCTTTATGCCATATGCCCCACCGACATTTATTTTGCCAAGGCGCTGGGGGTGGTTGAGTTGGCGGCGGGCAATGCGAAAGATGCCTTGGCTGCTTTTGATATTGCCGTGAGGTTAGCTCCCCAAGACGCCTCGGTTTTTGTTGGCCGGGCAGAGGTGAGGCTGGCGATGGGGCAGCGCAAGCCGGCGGCCGAAGACTTGTTGTTGGCCATGCGTTTGCTGCCGTCCAAAGACAAGTTGCACAAAAAAGCCAAGGCCTTGCTTTCACTGCTTCGCAACTCCGCCGAACGTTAAAGAGGGGGGGTTATTGGGCCTGCGGCCCGGCTGTTTTTTAAAACGGTTTTTTTGCCCTCCCGGGCGGGGTTTTGGGTGCTGGGCCTGCGGCCCGGCCGTTTTCCGCTGCGCGGCGGCAGTAGGTTTCGCCTACCGGCGAGTCACTTTTTTGTGTGACAAAAAAGTAACCAAAAAAACACCCTCCGGGGCCCTGTCCATCCTTAAGACATAGTGGACACATATTTTGAGAGATGGTGGACGGAATT
>WQYA01000003.1 GCA_009781495.1 Cystobacterineae bacterium | reverse complement strand
GTCCATAACGCGGCGAAAGCCGCGACTGTCATAAGCCTTCGCGGCTTTTCGTTTGCGCCCCCTATTCGGCGGCCCAGCGAGGGGCCGGAAGGCCCGCCGGTTTCGCGTTATGGACGGTTTACTAACTTGTTGGGCTGCCACGGCAGCTTTAGCAAGCAAGCGTGCTTGGCCCGTTGCAGTGTTTAACGCGCAACACTTGGAGGGGCCAACATGGAAAAACAAAACGAGCAGACAAGCGAAACTCTGGAACCGCACACCTCGCGTTATGTTGTCGGTCTCCTGCACTGTATTTTGGGGGCAACGGTTTTAATGCGTCTCGCCCAGGCTTTTCTTCAGAGGTTGGACAAGCAGCAACTTAATAAAAACTTCACTGCTGAAACGTTGAATGGCATTTTGGAACGGCTCCAAAACCTTCAGCCTCGTGTGTACAAAGCGGTTCAAGCTTCGGGGTTGCGGCATTATGACATTGAGCGTCACGCTTCGGTGTGTTGGAAGATGACGAAAGAGATGATGCAGCGGATGCGTTTTTTGAGGTAGGTTTTTCAAAGGACTGTGCTGACACGCTTCACCCTTGTACAGTGTACACGGCCCCTCCTGATGCAAACGAATTAAGGGAAGCTCGAAAGGGGTTGCGAGTGATGCCAAAGCCCCCGGCGGGGCCCCAGAGGGTGTTTTTTTGGTTACTTTTTTGTCACACAAAAAAGTGACTCGCCGGTAGGCGAAAACTGACGCCCAAAGAGAGGAAAGAAAGCGGGCCCGCCAGGGCCTAATAAATAACGCTCAAAGTGAGGCAAAAACAACGTCCAAAGAGAGGAAAGAAAGCGGGCCCGCCAGGGCCTAATAAATAACGCTCAATGGGAGAAAAAAACACCGCTCGAAGAAAGAAAGCCGTCGGGCCGCAGGCCCAAGAAAACAACCCCCGGAGGTCGAAAGAATTGTTTTTGAAAGCCCAATAACCCCCCTCCCTGGGAAGGGGAATTTTTATAAGCCCCCCGCAGGTGAAAAATACCCCCCCACTGGGCATTAAAAAGTGCTTTAAGGGCAGCGTGGACGCTTTAGACGCGCCGTATAACCCCGGCGCCATGAAATTTTTGTCGGCGCCCGGCAAACTTTTTGTTGCCGGGGAATACGCCGTTGTCTGGGGGGGAACGGCGAGGGTATTAGCGGTAGGGCCGCGGGCCTTAGCCGCTTTCCAGCCCCGGGAGGACTGCCGTATACGCTTAGAGTTAGAGGCAGGGGGGCTAGAGGGGGAGGTGACGCCGGCAGGGGTGTCGTGGAGGGGCCCTGTTGGCCAGCCCTTCCTCTTCGCTGCGCGCGCCATCGACAAAGTATTGTCCAGCCATGGGAAAGCCTCCTTGGGGTTTGGCTTGGCCATGGCCCCTACGCCGCTGTTGCAGGGGCACAAGCTGGGCCTGGGCAGCAGTGCGCGCGCGGCGGTATTGGCGACGAATGCCAGCCTGTTGGCGCTGGGCTCTGCGCAGGAGCCCTTGCCGTTGGCCTTGGGTGCGCATGCCGACGCGCAGGGCGGCAGGGGCAGCGGCGCCGACGTTGCCGCATGCCAGTTGGGGGGCCTGGTACGCTATCTACGCTCTAGCCCCCCTAGGGCTTATTCCCTCCACCCTAAGCCTTTTGCCCTAGCCTATGTGTTTATGGGCCGAAGTGCCTCTACCGTTTCCATGCTGAAGGCCATAGAGGCGCGCCACAACGCGAAGGCCCGGCAGGCCTTTGTGTTGTCCTGTGAAATTTTTGGAGAGCAGTTGGAGCGTGCTTGGATACATGGGGAGTTTGAGGCCTTAGCGGAGGCCGTGGAGGCCTTGCAGTCGTTATTGGACAAGCTGCTGGGAGAAATACCCCCTGAGCAGCAGCAGATTATAGGTTTAGCGAAGGCCTATGGGTGTAGCGCGAAGCAATCCGGGGCGGGGGGGGGTGACGGTTGTATTGTATTTGCGCCGGATGAGGGGAGGCGGGAGGAGCTATTGGAAGCGTTTAGGAGTCGGGGTTATTGGGGGATGCCCCTGGAGGTGGAGGCGGGGGTAGCGGCAGAGACGGGCAGCACGCCGGGGGTAGAGTTGTTGAGGGGTTGGCTTTCATATTCTGGCTAAGGGGGCTAAGGAGGAGCTGCAAGAAGTCGAGCAGGCTAGGTTGGAGGGCAAATTTTTGCCTATCGGGTTCTCCGTCCCCATCCTCGTCCCACTCTGTGAGGGCGAGGGCGCCCTTGTCATAATAGAGCCAGAGGGAGGGTTTTCCTTCGACATACAAGTCATAGGTTTCCAAGACGAGCAGTCCATTTTCGAAGAAGCGGCGTACTTCGGGGATGCCGTCGCCGTTCCAGTCCACGCTTTCCTCGCTGAAGGCGGTATTTTTATCGTATTGATAGAAGACGTCGGGGATACCGTCTTTATTCAAGTCATAGGTTTTGGATGGAAGGGGGGCCGAGCCGGGCCAAGGCAGGCGGGGGCGGGCTTTGGCGCAGTGGAGGGAGAGGAGGCCGAGGAGGCCGAGCAGAAAAGCAACCCAAGTGTGTTTGGCTTTGCACACAAATGCGTTGTGGCATATCCATAGGCGCATGGCGCGCAAAAAGATGAGCACGACCATTTATATTACAGCGGAGCAAGACGCCTTGCTGAAGCTGCTCAACCAGAAGACGAAAGTCCCTGTAGCCGAATATATTCGCCAGGGCATCGACTTGGTGCTTGAGAAATACAAGGCCCAGTTGCCGGGCCAGACGACATTTGACGATTTAGGGCGCCTCTAGACCGATTCAAAGTTGAAATGAGCCGCTGCGACACAAACTTTTCGGCATCTTCCCGCGCTTCCTCCCTCGGCCATCCTCGACGTAGCTCAGGCTACGCCTCCGGTGGCCTCAGTCCGGGCCGCGGGAATCTGCTCGAAAATTTTGTGTCTCGCCAAGCTCATTTCAACTTTGAATCGGTCTAGGCGGAGGCCATAGCGGGTGTTTCCTTAGCAGCGGGCACGGTTTTGGGGGGTGGAGGCCAGGACTCAAGGGCGAGTTGAAGCACCTCGTCCATGGTGGTGACGAAGAGGAATTCCATTTCGTTTTTGGCCTGCTCTGGAACGTCGACCATGTCTTTGCGGCAGCGCTCTGGGAGGATGAGGCGTCGAATTCCGGCGCGGTGGGCGGCGAGGACTTTTTCTTTAATGCCGCCCACGGGCAAGACGAGTCCGCGCAAGGTGGCCTCGCCCGTCATGGCCGTATCGGCACGTACACGTATATGCGTCATAAGGGAAGTCAGCGCCGTAAAAATGGTAATTCCCGCGGAGGGGCCGTCTTTGGGGATAGCGCCGGCGGGGAAGTGGAGGTGGATATCTGTTTTTTCCATAAAGTCTGGGGGGAGGCCCAGTGGTTCTGCTTTGGAGCGCAAATAGGAGAGGGCGGCCTGGGCGGATTCTTTCATAACGTCCCCCAGTTGTCCGGTGAGGGTAAGCCCCCCCTTGCCTGTCATTTTGGTACACTCAATGAAGAGCAAGTCTCCCCCGGCGGCCGTCCAGGCGAGGCCCGTTGCCACCCCGGTTTTTTCCGTACGCTCTGCCACTTCGGAATAGAAGCGCTCGGGCCCCAGGATTTCGGGAACGCGCTCGGCGGCAATGTGT
Source organism: Cystobacterineae bacterium (assembly GCA_009781495.1). Taxonomy (GTDB): domain Bacteria; phylum Myxococcota; class Myxococcia; order Myxococcales; family Myxococcaceae; genus WRKR01. The sequence goes on along the minus strand of WQYA01000003.1, from coordinate 101,030 downwards.
TGTTTGTCTGTTTTTCCGGAGGCAAAATCAACGGCGACGGCGCGGCAGATGTCGGCAATGCGTCGCTCCAAGCTGCGCACGCCCGCCTCGCGTGTATAGGAAGCCAGCAGCACTTGGAGGGCTTTTTCGTCGATGCTGAGGTGGTCCGCATTCAAGCCATGCTCTTTAAGTTGTTTAGGGATGAGGTGTTTAATGGCGATGGCTTCTTTTTCATCAAAAGTATAGCCGGATAATTCAATAATCTCCATACGGTCTTTAAGGGCAGGCGGGACGGAGTCGAGTTGGTTGGCCGTAGCAATAAACATCACTCTGGACAAGTCATAGGCCACATCCAAATAGTGATCTGAAAAACTGTTGTTTTGCTCTGGATCCAAAACCTCCAGCAATGCCGAAGAAGGGTCTCCGCGAAAATCCGCCCCCAGTTTATCAATCTCATCCAACATCATCACCGGGTTAACGGTCCCTGCTTTTTTCATGTTTTGGATGAAGCGGCCTGGGAGCGCCCCCACATAGGTACGCCGGTGGCCGCGGATTTCGGCCTCGTCACGCACGCCGCCCAAGGAGAGGCGGACGAATTTTCTGCCGATGGCGCGTGCGACGGACTGGCCCAAGGAGGTTTTGCCGACGCCAGGGGGGCCGACCAGACAGAGGATGGGGCCGCGCATATCGTTTTTAAGTTTACGCACCGCGAGGTATTCCAGAATCCGCTTTTTAACTTTTTGGATGCCGTGGTGGTCCGCGTCCAGGGTTTGGCGTGCGTTTTCAATGTCCAGGTTGTCTTCGCTTTTTTTGTTCCATGGAAGGTCTGCAATCCAATCCAAATAGGTGCGCGAGACAGTATATTCGCTGGAAGCCGTAGGGATAGAGCGCAAGCGGTTGAGCTCTTTGGTAGCCACCTTATCCACCTCAGGGGGGAGGGAGGCATTTTTAAGGCGTTCATCCAACTCGTCTATTTCTTCTTCTTCTTCGCCGAGCTCCCCCAACTCTTCTTTGATGGCTTTCAGCTGCTGGCGCAAATAATATTCGCGCTGCGTTTTGGACATTTCCCCTTTGACGGCAGAGTCAATTTTGTTGGAAAGCTTGAGGATTTCGCGTTTTCGGTTGAGCACTTCAAGGACGAGGTTCATCCTCGCCTTCAGCTCGACGGTTTCCAAGACGGCCTGTTTTTCTTCGAGCGGCACATCAATATTGGCGGCGATGAGGTCCGCCAAATGGCCTGGGTGGTTGATGCTCTCCACCAGCTCGCCGGCAGCAGCCGGCAATTCCGGCATCAACTCAATGACTTCGCGTGCAAGTTTTTTGAGGTTGATGCCGAGGGCTTCAATTTCGAGGTTTTCGATGGGCGTCTTATCCTCCAAGGGCTCTATGCGCGCTTTGAGATAGGGGGCTTCTTGAACCAATTCCAAGAGGCGGAAGCGTGCCAGTCCCTGGACGACGAGGGAATAGTTTTCCTCGCCCATTTTCAGGAGTTTAACGATTTTGGCCACCGTCCCCGTCATATAGAGATCCGTCGACTTTGGATCTTCCTCCTCTGCTTTTTTCTGAGTAACGACGCCGATGAATTGTTCGTCACGCACGGCATCCTTAATGAGGGCGATGGTTTTTTGGCGTCCGACGGCCAAGGGGAGGACGCCCCCGGGGAAGAAGACGGAATTTCTCAGGGGCAAAATAGGAAGGACTTGAGGAATGTCTTCCTTAGGGATGAGATGAGAAAAGCCCTGGGGAGAGGGGGGGAGGTGGGGCAAGTCAGGTCTGCCGCTTTTTTTGGAGTCATCCGTCATGAGAAGGTATTCCGAATTTCTATGTGAAAAATGAACTGGGATTATGACTTTGACAACCTAGCCGTTCCAAACGCTTAGGCAAGCCGGCTTTCCTTTTTTTCAAAAAAAGAGTTAAGCTGGAGAAACAGTTTGGCGGGCCAGCCAATTGGGTACCTTATGGAAACTTATAAAAGACCAGCGTTGTTTTTTCCATTCTTGTTTTTTTTCGCTTGGGGTTGCAATGGTTGTTTGGGCGTTGAAAGTTCTCCAGAGAAAGACGGCTCGATGATTCCCATGAGTTGTCTGCAAGAGATGCCCGAGCCTGAGGTTCAACAGCTGGATATTCTTTTTGTTATAGACGATTCAGGCTCCATGCATAACAAGCAGCTCAAAGTCCAAAGTGAACTGACGGCTTTTATGGAAGAGCTCCAGAAGGGTGGCGGCATCGATCAGAGCATGAACATTGGCATCATCAGCACTTCCGTCTATCGTTTGGAGGAATACCAGCCGTTGAGCTATAGGGATTTGGCAGGAAAGGATTATCCTGGAGGAAGGCTTTTGCCGACTCAAGGAGGGAACCAACGTGTACTCCTCAGCGATTGGCCCGACTTTCTTTCTCTTTTCCGCGATAGAATCTACAGAGGCATTTCAGGCAGTCCACAAGAGACGCCTTTTGAAGCTGTGCGTTTGGCTTTGTTGTCGGACTTGAGTGAAAAACCCCTCAGCGAGGGTGGGAACAAGGGGTTTTTGCGGGAGGGTGCGCGTTTGTTGGTGGTGGTGCTTTCGGATGAAGACGATTGCAGTGAGCGGACGGATGGTAGAAATACGCCCACAGTGCGGATAGGTATAGATGAAGAAGATTCCAATGCTTGCAACACAGAGCGGGAGAAATTGACGCCTGTGAAGGAATATTATGAGATGTTCAACCATTTGGTGGACAGCCACGGCAGGCCTCGCGAGGTGATATGGACGGCCATTGCGCCTGTTTCCCTGGACGCGCAGAAGAAGGCAGAATTGACAACTGTTTGCCTGGAGGGTTCCACTTGCAATGTGGATTGTCCGGTTTCCATGGCTGCGGGTTTTCGGCACAGGGAAATGGCGGAGATGTTTGACAAGAGCTTGCAGAATTTGAGCTCCATTTGTGAGGATTCCTACCGTGAAACCCTCATACGCATTGCCAATATGGCCAATGTTCCCCAATACATTGATTTGAAGAACATTCCTGACAAGCGTCTGATGACCGTCATGCTGACGCGGGAAGACGGCACTGTGCAAAATTGTACTCTACACAACGGAGGCATTGCATATTGGGAAGAAGGGGCAGACGCGAATGACCGTATTCATTTTTCAGGAACCTGTCGTCGTCTGGCTTCCGACAAGAAAGTGGAAGTAGCACTTTTCTGTGTGAGTTAGGGGTGGGGTTTTATGGGTTGCCACGATGGGGTCCAAGCGAGTGAGCGTTGCTTTTTTTGACTTGGACAAGACGCTTATTGCTCGGAATTCAGCTGTTTTATGGATTCGTCGGCAACTGAGGGAGGGGAAGGAGGGGGTGTTGGCCCGTATGGGAGCGCTGCGTGTGTTAAGTTGGCTTACGCGTTATAGCCTAGGGTGGGGTGGAGGAGGGGCAATACCTTTATTGGAGGCGATGGAGGGTTTTGCGGGGGTTTCGCATGAGGAGATTTTGGAGCAAAGCCGAAGGTTTTATGAGGAGGAGGTGCGTCGTCTCTACCGTCCGGGGGCGCTTGAAGCGCTCAAGCAGCAGCGGCAGGCGGGGTGTTTGTGCATTTTGCTGAGCTCCACGACGCAATATTTAGGGGAGTTGGTAGCAGCGGATTTAGGTTTAGACGGTTGTCTGGCCAATGTTTTAGAGACGGACGCGGAGGGGCGGTTGAGTGGGCGGGTAGAAGGCATTGTTTGCTATGGGCGTGGCAAGTTGCACAAGGCGCAGGCGAAGCTGGCCGAGTTGAATGTGGCCATAGAGGACTGTAGTTTCTACACAGATTCCTATGCGGACTTACCCGTTATGGAGGCGGTAGGAAGCCCCGTAGCGGTCAATGCGGACATGCGCCTGAAGTGGTGGGCGCAGCTGCGCGGCCACCCTATCGTGGACTGGGGTGTCCCCTAGTGCCTTGGGGCTTTGCGGAGGAGTTGTTGCTCAATGGTTTTGCTGGTTTTGAAAGCCAGGAGCAATTCGCCTTCCACGCCGAGGCCTGGCAGGAGTTGTCGGTTAGCGATGATGAGGGATTTGCGTTTAGATTCGACAAGCTCTCCGCAGAGGCCCAAGCCCCCGTCGATTTCGGGGTAGAGGGGCATGAGGGGGAGCCTGGCTTCATGGAGATATTCGGGAGGAGCGTCCAGTTGAGGGGAGGAGGCGAGGCGGAGGTGTTGGCGGGCGAAGGGGAGGAGCTCGTCCAGGCATTGGGCCATATATTTTAATTGGGCTTTGAGTTGAGGCTCCAAGGCTTCTTCTTTTTGAGGGAAGAGCCATGAGGAGGCGGTCAACATTCGCAAGGGCTCATGGCTGCCGCGCTCTGGGGGGCTGGCGGGGATATTTTGAAGGGAGAAGGAGGGGAGGAGGACGAGCTCCTTAAGGGCATAAGGGAGGGCTTCTTGAGGGAGGAGCCAGTGTAGGCTTAGGCGTTGAGGAGGGGGTGGCAGGGAGGAGGGGGTTTTGAGGATTTTAGGGTCTTCGAGGAAGCGGGTAAAGAGCTCCAATTCTGCAGCGCAGAGGGCGGTACGCACGCGATAGACGGTAGAGTCTCCGCGCAGCATGAGGGAGCAGCCTTTGTTATCGAAGGCCAGTTGAGTGAGTTGGGAGGGGCAGACGACGTCCACGCCGAGTTGTTGCATACGGCGGAGCAACCATTCTCCGAAGCCCTGTCGGCCCTGGAGGAAGCCATAGGCGCCCTGGAGCATCCATCCGCCGAAGTGTTGAAGGGCATAGGGGGAGGGTTGCACGCCGAGGCTTAAGCTGGCGAGGAGTTGGAGGGAGGGCCAGGCGCCGGAGGGAGGCCAGTCTAGGGGGGGGGAGGACTCAAGGAGGCGTGTTTGGCGGCGGAGGGACCAAGTTTCGAGCATGCCCTGTGGGGGCAAATGGGGTTGGGTTTTGAGGAAGGCCTGGCTTTGGTTTTGGAATTCCAGGAGGGATTGGAGCCAAGAGGGGTTTTCATCTCCGAGGAGTTTTCGCCATTCATAGCTGGGGTATTCAAGGGAAGGGGGGAAGTCGAGGCGTTGTTGAGGGGCAATCCACTGCATGGAGAGGGGGATGGCCGTACGATGGAAGTCGCTGGTAAGCTGCATTTCTTCCAAGAAAGCGGAGAGGAGGGAGGAATAGCGTGGGTGGGGGAGGAGGATGGGCTCATAGGAGAAGGGGGAGCCTTGAAGCTCATAGGGGAGGGTAGCCTCGACGGCGAGGACTTTATAGCCCTTGCGAGCGATGAGGGCGGCACTGGCGAGGCCGGCGAGTTGGCTGCCGACGACGACCAAGTCATAGAAGTGTCGAGAAGGCACATTGACGAAGGCCGAGCCCAGACTTGCAGTGCCTGATTTCATGGTGACCAGCCATCGAGGAAGAAGAGGTTGTCCTTGGTACGAAGGCGTCCTTCGGCGAAGAGGCGGACGACTTGGGGATAGAGTTGGTGTTCCACGTTTTGGATACGAGCGCTCAAGCTGTCGACGTCGTCGTTTTCGAGGACGGGGACAGCGGCCTGGGCGAGGATGGGGCCGGAGTCGACGCCTTCATTGACCAAGTGAATGGTACAACCGGAGAGTTTAACGCCGGCTTTAAGGGCCTGGAGGGGGGCATGGGTACCGGGGAAGGAGGGGAGGAGGGCCGGGTGTACATTAAGGACGCGGAGAGGATAAGCATCCAGGAAGCGGTGGGTAAGCAGGCGCATAAACCCGGCCAGGCAGACGAAGTCTATGGCATATTCTTGCAGCAATTGGATGAGGAGTTTTTCATAGTTTTGCCTATCGCCTCGGCCCTCATGCGGCACGAAGAAGGTAGGGATGCCGGCTTCTCTACCGCGGGTGAGGGCGTGGGCGGAGGCGACGTTGGCGACGACCAAGCTGATTTCAGCGGGGGAGTTGGGCACATTGAGCTGATCGATGAGGGCTTGCAGGTTGCTGCCATTACCAGAAGCCAAAACAGCAATGCGTTTCATTGAAGCACCTGTGCGGAGGGGGGGAGGGAAGGGTTTGCCTCTTCAATATTACCAACGTGCCAAGCCAAAAGCCCCCGTTGTTTGAAAAAATCCAAAACGAAAGGAAGCTGTTGTTTGTCGATTACCAAGCAATAGCCCAAGCCCATGTTGAAGGTATGATACATTTCTTCTCTCAAGACTTTGCCCCATTGAGCCAAGAGGCCGAAGAGGGGGTGAGGCTGCCAATGTTTTTCATAGAGGACGGCTTGGGTGCCGGCGGGCAGGCAACGTGGGAGGTTGCCGGGGATGCCGCTGCCCGTAATATGCGCCATGCCTTTGGGTTTAAGGTGCTCCATAAGCGCTAAAACTTCCTTGACATAAATTCGGGTAGGCTCCAACAAAGCCTCCCCCAGAGACTTGCCCAACTCTGGGAGCGGCGCTTCCAGCGCAAGTCCTTTGTCTGCAACAATTTTGCGCGCCAAGGAATAGCCATTGGAATGCAAGCCTGAAGAAGCCAGGCCGACGACAGCGTCGCCGGGCCGAATATTGTGGCCGTCGATAATTTCTGATTTTTCGACGATGCCGACGCAGAAGCCTGCAAGCTCATAGTTGCCTGGGGCATAAAACCCGGGGAGTTCAGCGGTTTCGCCGCCCAAGAGGCAACAATCTGCCAGGAGGCAGCCTTCGACGATACCGGAGATAACGCGTTCTGCCACCGGCAGCTCAAGGCGGGAGGTAGCGAAATAGTCAAGGAAAAAAAGTGGACGAGCGCCCAAAGTCAGCACATCGTTGACGGACATGGCGACCAAGTCTATTCCAACGGTTTCGTGGCGTTGCATGGCGAAAGCCAATTTAAGTTTGGTGCCCACGCCATCCGTGCCAGAGACGAGGACAGGGTTTTGATAGAGGCCTTTGGGGAGCTCAAAAAGTCCGCCGAAACCACCGACTCCGCCGAGGAGTCCCGTTTTTTTGGTTTTTGCGGCCAAGGGTTTGATACGCTCCACAAGTTCGTCTTGGGCGTCGGTGTCGACTCCGGCGTTTTTATAGGTGCTATTCACGTCAAAATCCTGGTGTTAGAATGTGAAGGTTTACAATGAAAGGGTGGTATAGCAGTTTCCAACAATGGCGCCCCAGTTTTGGGGCCTTAACACGGATGTTTTATGAAAGCTGAAGACACACTGTTTCAGCGGTATGGGAAAGATATTCCAGCAGGGACAGTATTGTTTCGTGAAGGCGAGACAGGCAAGGAAATGTTTGTTGTCCAAGCCGGACAAGTTTCGATTTCCAAGCGTGTACGAGACATAGAGAAGATTTTGGCTGTTTTGGGGCCGGGGGAATTTTTTGGGGAGATGGCCATTATTTCGAACAAGGCGCGCAATGCTTCTGCTGTAGCGGACAAGGACTCTCGGCTGCTGGTGATTGATTCGCGGACATTTGAGACGATGGTGCGCACGAATGCGGAGATAGCGGTACGGATGATTCGAAAATTGGCAGAGCGTCTTTCGGATGCGGATGCGCAGATAGAGTCTCTGCTTTTGGCGGATCCTCCCAGCCGCATTGTACATTGCATATTACAGGCCTGCCAGTTGAGGGGGCTGCCGACGCCTGGGGGGGTGGAGGTAGCCATTTCTCTGAAGGAGTTACCCAGTGAGCTAGGGGTAGGGGAAGCGGCATTGGGCTATTGGATATACCGTCTAGAGAGCATGGGGCTGATGGTAGTGGGGGCAGACAAGCTGATAGTTCCCGAGCCGGCGCGTTTAGGAGAATTTTTGCAATATTTGGATATGCGTTGGAAATATGGTGAATTTTAGTTTGCTTCCGAAGCTATTGGGCGCTTGACGCCACAAACGGAGGGCGGATAGAAAGGAGGAGAGGGTAGGGGTTTTCAACCCTTGAAGGGTTTGCCGGAGGGTGGGTATGGCTATGAAAAATTTAAAAGGTGTGCAAAACCTATCCTATTTATCGAATGAGATGTAAGAATACAAACAGACAAGTGGTCTTGAGTAGGCAAAATCTGCTTTGCTTTGGGCAAAGCGGGAGTATTTGAGGAAGAGGGATACATGACGCGGCGCTATTTTGGGATGTTTCTCTCTCTGGTTCTTTCTTTTCTTGTTGTATTTGTTTCCATATTTTTTGTTGTGAAGGGGTGGAGAGCAGCGAAGACGGAGGAAGAGAGGGCGCTCAAAGCGGCGCAGTTGAAGGCGGACTACCTGGAGCGAGTATCCTGGATACGTTCCATACCGGAGGAGGCGAAATACCAGGTGGAGGTGAAGAATTTTCTGCAATGGTATTTTGGTCAAATGGAGGCGCACGTTGGGGCCTTTCATTTGAACCCTCGGTTTGACGACTACCTGAAGGAGCTGGAGAGTCCTGGGAATGCAGACAGGCAGGAGGAGAGGAGAAGGGTATATGAGAGTGTGCGTACGGTTTTTGATCTGATGAGGCAGGGGCGATATAGCCCTCGATGGTCGGCGAGCAGCCAAGGGGTACGCCTGGACATTTTATCGACGCAGGTTATTTTAGATGAGAAGCGGGAGAAGAAGGTTCGCTACCAGCTTGTCCTATGGGGTTTGCCGAGGGTTCAGACGGTGGATGACAGGGGGCTGTTGCGCATACAGAGTCGAGCGACGTTTCGAGCGCAGTGGCGCATGTTTGACATGAAGGGGAAGCGGATAGCGGAGATGCATTTAGAAGGCAACATGCCGGGGCGCATAGACTGGCCCGAGCGTTATATAAGCATGTTTCCGTCGGACGTGACACTGGGGCACTATGATGTAGATCTCATGCCGTTTAATGCGGAGACAGTGGAAGCGCAGTTTAACATTTCTTCTCCTTCGCTTTCGGGTGGAGACATGAGTCCGGTTTTTGTTTGGAAGCAGAGCGTTCCCCCCGAGTGGCGTTTAAGGCCGGGAGAGACGTGGCAAGGAGCCTTGCCTGTTGCAGGGTTATCGTCGACTCAATAATTCGACTCAAGGATGAAGTGTTGCGGACTGGGTTGAGAATGTGAAGACAGGAGAGGCGTGGGAGGGCATTGTTAGAGATAAGTTGCATTGTGGATGCATGCATGCAAGAGGACTGGGGAGTGTCCCTTTTATTTTTTGAACTTGGTTTTCAACACCTATGACTTTTTATGAGGCAGCACTTCAGGTTTTAGCTAAAGCAGGGAACCCGCTAACATATCAGGAGATAACCAAACTCTCTTTGGAAGAAGGGCTTTTGTCGCACATTGGCAAGACTCCTGAGATGACGATGTTGGCACGTCTAAGGGCTGTAGCCAAGCGTATGCACGACAAGCCGATTATGGTGACAGCGAAGGATACGTTTGCGTTGACGGAATGGATGTTGCCGGAAGATGCAGATGCGCTTGCTTTTCTGGACACGCTGTTGTTGCCTTTTTCAGAGAAGGTATTGCCGCTTCGTTCTCCGGAACGCCATCCGCAAGCCAGTGAAGAGAACGTTCGTTTTCTTGGGAAGAGTTTGGCAAGCAAGCGTCGGGAGGAGGGGGAAGGGCGCAAGAGGCGGTTTCCACCCATATCTGAGGTGGGGTTTGAGCTTTTATCCGATGCTACTCGTCCTCTCATGGCGGACGAGCTTTTGCGTGAAGCGAAAGCGAGGGAGCTTGCCAGCAATGATTGTGAGTTGTCGACGCTGTTGGCAGCGTTGGCTGAAGACAATCAGCGTCGAATAGATGCTGGAAGGAGGCCACAGTTTCAGTGTCAGGAAGCGGCCAATGGCAAGTGGGAGCTTCAACTCGATTCTCAAGGGCTTGGGTTTGAAGAGATTCAAGAGGGTTTCGAGCGAGCACTCAATGCTCAGCTTGAGAATGGGCGAGCTGTTGCAGCGAAGTCTGGCATGGGTCAGAAGGTTTCTCGGCAAAGGATGGAGGATCAACAAAACAATTTGCGCTCGTGGGCACGTGATGAGCGCAAGGCCATGTGGAGGTTTTTTAGGAATTATTTAGCGGAGCTTGAGACACGTATTTTCGAGCGAGCAATGTTGAAGCTTTTGGGAGCAGAGCGTTTTCGAGAAATAAAAATTGCAAAGCGCTCCAAGGAGGCTGTTTTGCTGACAGCCAGGAGGCGAGAAGGCAGTTTGGATATTCGTTATTCCATCCGCTTGCTTTCTGGGGCAATCGCCATAGAGCGCAAACACATCCAAGCGCTTCGGAATGATCTCCATCATCACCACGCCACACTGGGCATGCTTTGTTCTGCGGGAGATTTGCGTGGAGAGGCAAGAAACGAAGCGCTGTTAAATGGTGAACCTTTGGTAATGTTGTGGTGTGGGGATGCTTTAGCTGAAAAGTTTTTAGAGACGGGGTTAGGAGTCCAAAAACACGTCATAGAGTTTTTTGAGTTAGATGAAGTTTTCTTTGAGAAGCTGCGAAGTGAAGTTGTAGCGATGCATGCGAAACGCGAAGCCCGCCTACGTGAGCGTCAGCATCATGAGACGGCATTTCCAAAAGGGAACTCTGATGAGTCCTCGGAGAATGTGTCGGCGCGAGAGGAGGAGGGTGAGGGAGAAGCCGGTACTGTTCGCCGAAAGAGAAACCGGAGGCGTCGCAGGGTGCGCAGATTGTTGCCGGAGGAGACGGGGGCTGGTTTGCAGTCCACGCCAATGTCCGAAAACACATCTCCAGAAGAGAATGGGTTTGAGGGAAGGCAAGGGGGTTTTGAGGAGTCAGCTGTTGAGAGGACAGGAGAGTTGGTGGAAGCATGGCCTCCAAGCCAGTCGACTGAGGAAGCCTAGCCTTGCACCACCCAGGCAGATTTTTGTTTTTTGCATGGGTTTGGCTATTGTGTTGGGGGTGTTTTTCTCAAGCTCCTTTGCGTTATTGGCGAGTGGATGTTTCTTTTGACGAAACGGTTTTAGGCCTGGGCCTGGACAAAGACAGGATTCGTCAGTCATTGATGAAGAGGATGGCTCAAACGCCCGGCTTTAAAGAGGTGGAGAAAGACGCACAAGCCTCCGTTGTTGTCTGGGACATTTTATTGGATGAGCATTGGGAGAATGCGAATGCTGTCCTTGTTGTTGCGCTCAAGTTTGGAAAAAATTCAGAGACTGTTTGGCGTTTGCAAAGAGAAAGTTGGTTTCAAGTACCCATGCACGCTTTGAGTCCCCAAGAGGTTTATATTGAAACCGATGTTTTGGTAGACGAGTTGCTTAAGGATGGAGAGGTGTTGTGGAAGGCCAGTCAACTGGGAGACAGACGGTTATTAAAGGAAGCTCAAAAGCCGATGTCTCCCATGCGTTTTGCGGCGATGCAGGTGTTGTCTAGTCGAAAGAACAAAGCTGTTTTCCCAGAGCTTTTGAAAGAATTGCAAAGCAAGGATATTGGAGGTGTGAGGCGTGCAGTAGGCTTTCTCGTGGAGCTACAAGATGAGCGTGCAGCGTCCGCCTTGGCAGAGCTTTTCCTGAGACAAGGGCCTTTGCTGCGTCAAGAAGTGCTTTATGCTGTTGCTGCAGTTGGGGGTGAAAGTGCCAAAGCATTTTTATTTACGATTGCGCAAGGGGAGGATGATGAGCATTTGGCCTTGCAGGCGAAGGAGCTTTTGGGTGAGCTTGAAGGTGCGACAGAGAGAAGACTTCGGGTGCAACCGTGAAAGAAAGCTCGAACAACTCTGTCCGTTTTGACAAGGTTAAGCCGTTTTTGCGTACAACCTGGATGGGGAAGAATTTTTTTCACTGGGAAAGTTTAGATTCCACCAACACGCAAGCCAAGCTTTTGGCACAGACGACAGGTTGCCATGGAGATGTTGTGGTTTGCGAGCAGCAGAGGCAAGGCCGTGGAAGAAGAGGCCGGAGTTGGTTTTCTGTGTCGGGTGGTTTGTTTTTTTCTGTTTTGTTGAAGCCGAATTTGCCGCTGCATTGTGCTCCTGAGTTGACTTTGGTGACAGCGGTTGCGCTGGCAAAAGCCCTTCGGGAGTTGGGAGCAGAGGTTTGGATAAAGTGGCCGAATGATTTGCAGGTGGGGGGAAAGAAACTCGTTGGGATTTTGACGGAGCTTGTTTCGGATGGGAAGAAGACCCAAGGGGTTGTGGTTGGAATAGGTGTTAACGTAAACGGCCGAGAAGAAGATTTTCCTGAAGACTTAAGAGCCAGAGCGACTTCTTTAGCTGCAGCTTTGGGGGGGCTTCAGTCCAAAGCTTGTGTATTGGCCGTTTTACTTCAGCACCTGGAGAGTTGGTTCGACTTATATGCGAGCGAAGGATTTATTCCCATTGCAGCAGCCTGGACAGCGCTTTCTTCGACTTTAGGGCAACGTGTTCGACTAGACTTAGGGAATGAGGTGAAGGAGGGGGAGGCGTTGCATATAGATTCTACGGGGGCTTTGGTGCTCAAGGGTGACGATGGCCAAGAGTTTTGCATTTTGGCAGGAGATGTGGAGCATTTGAGACCTGCTTAAATTTCTTATTTCAGTGAGGTCAGAAGATGTTGCTTTGCATTGATGTGGGGAATACCAACACTGTCCTGGGTGTATTTCGTGCAGGACATTTGTTGGCTCATTGGCGCATAGAGACTTCAGACAAAAGGACATGTGACGAATGGGGCATATTGTTGCTGCAGTTGTTTGCATTTTCCGGGTTTGACACGAAGGCTGTGAAAGGGATTGCCGTTTCCAGCGTAGTGCCTTCTGTGCAGCATGGGTTGGAGCAGATGGGGCAGCGTTATTTTTCTCAAAAACTTTTCTTTGTAGGGCCTGGCATCAAAACGGGCATGCCTGTTTTATATGACAACCCGAGAGAAGTGGGAGCCGATCGCATTGTCAATGCTGTTGCCGCATTTGAGAAGAAGAAGCGAGCGTTAATTGTTGTCGACTTTGGGACGGCAACCACTTTTGATGTTGTCAGTGCGCGTGGTGAATATTTGGGGGGCGCCATTTGTCCCGGCATTGAGATTTCGATGCAAGCTTTGTTTCAGAGAGCGGCCAAATTGCCTCGCATAGAGTTTGTTCAGCCGCCTTCCTGCCTTGGGAAGAACACCATTCACTCTATGCAGGCTGGACTTGTGTTTGGTTTTGCAGCGATGGTGGACGGTATTTGCGAACGTATTGCGAAAGAGAGGGGCGAGACATTATTTGTTATTGCGACAGGAGGGCTTGCGATGATTCTGGCAAAAGAAAGCCGTTGCATTGAAGAGACAGACGCATTCCTAACCCTAGAGGGGTTGCAAATTCTTTTTGAGAGAAACAAAGAATGACAGATGTGCCCTTGTTGCTGAACACTTTGCCGTCAACGATCCGCAAACATGTAGATCCATCTTCACCGATTCCTTTGCGGCTGATGGCCGCAAAGGGGGCCTTGCCTTTAACGCCGTCGGACTTTATTGCTGTGCTTTTTCTGCTGAGTGTTGACTTGGTTCCAGAGATTCGAGAGGCAGCTCAGTTGTCGGCGCGCAATATTTCTGAGAAATTTATGGTCAGCATTGGGAGAGATGAGCGTTTGCAAACAGAAGTTTTGGATTGGTTGTTGGACTTGCACTGGGCGAATGCCAACTATGCCAAGTTGTTGGTTGCCAACACAGCCACTTCAGATGAGGCCATTGCGCGTTGTGCAAGTCATTGCAACACGGAGGTTTTGGAGCTTATTGGCCTCAATCAGCTGCGATTGTTGCGACATGAGGAGATGCTTCGCCAAATTTGCCAAAATCCCAATGCGACTCCTGTACTTGTGGACAGTGTTTGCGAGTTTGCTGTGAGGAGTGGCGTGTTTCTCGAAGACTTGCCTGCGATGCAAGAAGCCCAAATGCGTGTTTTTGGAAAGACTGCGCCTGAAGGAAGCCCGACGTCGGCTGAGTTGGTTGAGGAATTTTCAAGCATTGTAGATGAGAAGGCTTTGCCTCTGGAAGAAGGAAAGAGGCTGAGTTTGTCTCAGAAAATTTTGAAAATGAGCGTCTCTGAAAAAATAAAGCTGGCCATGCGTGGCAACAAAGAGATTCGGACATTGTTGCTGAGAGACACCAACCGTTTGGTTGCCGTTGCGGCAATACAAAGTCCCCGGATAACGGAGGCGGAGATTTTGGGCATTGCTCAAAACCGAACTACCTCCGAAGAAATTTTGCGAATTGTTTTTCGAAACCGAGAATGGCTGAAGTTTTATCCCATTAAGTTGGCGCTCACCAAAAACGCGAAAGTACCTCAGGCCATAAGCATGCAGCTTTTGTCCACGTTGAGGGAGAGCGATGTGAGAGCCCTTGCGAAAGACAAAAACGTCCCCAACGTCATCCAAACGATGGCCAAGAAACTGGCCGTACAAAAAAAAGCTTAGGCCGGTTTCACTTTGACACTTTCTCTTTGTTGGACTTCGTTTTTGCTGGGAGCATGCACCTCGGCCAAGAGCGCGCCCTACCGCACAACCTCTATGGTGACTCGTCCAGGCGAGCCGTCACGCCCGTCATAGCCGTCCGCGCCATTCCATCCCGGGCTTCCGTCCGATCCAGCGCTGCAGCCGTCGTTATTCTCGTGCTGATTCCCATTGCTGTCAGTGTAGGTGCTGTTCGATTGAGCAGAGCCGCCATGACCGCCCCTGCCTCCCGAGCCCCCCTCTCCTCCTGGTCCTCCAGCACCACCTTGGCTCCACACGACACCACTGAGCATATTGACCGTTTCCTCGCAGTTGTACTGGCCGCAGAAGATGCGCACAAGCACATCGCCGCCGTCGCCACCTGGGCCGCCATTGTAGCCAGCTCCGCCGTCGCCGCCATTCCCACCGTCCTGGCACGCTCCGCCATCGGTCCCCGGCGTCCCCGAGAAACCAGGAGCGCCCGCGAAGCCCTGCGCTCCTATGGTTGCCACACCATATCGCCCCAAGTCACCAGTCTGCAGTATTGCAATATAGGTTCCAGAGGGTGCGGTCACATAGAAAACGAAACGAGCGTGATGAGGTCGTTCAATGTGCACGACCAAGTTCGGCCCGTCGCCGCCTGGCGCGCGCCCCTTGAAAATAAGATTTTCCGGCTGCTCGAAGAAGAGACCCCATCTCAACGCCGTCGCGGGCACTCCGCCTATGCGCAGCGGCAACATGAAATCATCGTTCGCGGCCAGTGGCACCACCTTCGCCACGCCCAAGTTGTCGCGGAAGCGGAACAACCTTTTCCCTTCCAAATAGGTGAATGGATTGTCGAGCGAGATGTCGGAGATGTGGATGCAGGGCAATGGATTGAGGCTTTTTCGGTTCTCGCAAACGGTGACGGGCCTGGAGACTGACTGCAGCTCGGCCCACAGTATCTCGCCAAAGCTCAAATCTGGCAGCACCGACAACTTCTTCGTATCCGCTGAATATCCCAAGAGTTTCGCCCTCTGGTTCCAGACATCCTGGCGTATCCGCACGTTGCGCTTGGGCGCCTTCGAGTCCACAAGCCACGCACGTACGAGTGGAAAGTCCACGAGCGAAACGCGATTGTTTCCCTCGGCGAGCACGCGATCCTCGACATCCGTGGCCGCGGCCTGCACCTCGGAGAACGACGAGAGCGCGATGTGAATTCGAATGATGCGCCGGCTCGCCTCTATGCGCAGCTCGGGGCTCGGGTGGCGCTTGGCGATGCGCCACAGGTTTGTCTCGTCTCCGGCTGCGGCCAATTCATCAATGGTCGTGATGCTGATCTCCTGACCTTGCCAGCGGCCGTTTTCGATCTCGACAATTGTCAGAAGATCGCCTCCCATCGCTCGCGCGACCGGGCCCATCGCCTTGCCCTCCAGGGCTTTGCGCAACTCGTCGAACATTGGCGCGACGACTTTGGGGTGCGCGTTCTGATCTCTGCGGCGTTCCAGATACAAGAGCTGAAGTGTCGAGAGGCGTTCGCCCATCTGGGAATCTTTTTCGATCTCCGAGCTGCGCAACATTTTTCGGAGCTCGCGCGCGAGCCGGTCGTGGAGCAAGGCCGCGCTCTCCTCAGGCAGGCCTCTGAGCACCCGTTTGATGCAGCGCACCCACAGCGCCGGTGGAATCTTTCCCTTGACGAATCCGGTGACGAGCGCGTCCTGGAAATCCTTGTTGAACTCGCTCATGTGCGGGCCTTTGGTGCTCGTGTCGCAGACCGCGGGGCTCGCGTCCGGCTGACTCAGGTAGACGACGAACGCCTTGCTCGTGTTGTAGGTGACGAGCTCATGGGCGGTCATGGGCATCGCGTAACGGACCGCACAACCGCTGGCCAAGAGACAGAGAGGGACGAGGCGAAAGAGTTGCATCGCTGCACCCTCTAGGTTTTGTCTTTTGAGTCAGACTCAGATTCAGGCAAGGCTTTTTCGTCCAGGAGCTGTACCGCAATGGCAAGGGCTTTGCGTGTTCGCTCCCGAGTTTGCTCATCGGCTCGGATACGATCATAAAGACGCCCCAAACGTTCGTTTTGTTTTCGTTGAGTGTCTTCAAGCCCCAAAATTTTCTGCTCCATGGCAGCCTTTTCGTCGGCAGCCTGCATGGCCTCACGCTCTCTTTGGGCTTGTGTGTCGTCCAGAGACTTTGAGAGATGTGAGACGCGATTCTTTTCATTGTCCAAGTCACGAGAAAGGGAGCTCAAGTCTGCTTTAAGCCCCATAATAGCTCTCTCAGAGCTTGTTTTGAGAGAGGACAATTCTTCATCCAACTCTGCTTTAACGGTATGCAAGGTGTCCAATTCCGCGCGCGTTCCCGCCAATTCGCCGCTGAGTTGTTGATATTCAGACTGCAGAGTCATGAGCCGGGCAGCATTTTGGCGCGCTTCATCTTTGCTTGAAGACAGGCTTTGTTCGAGACGTTTCCGCTCTGCGCTGAGCTGATCCGCACGCAACCCCAAAGTTTTGAGTTGAGCGTCTTTTCTTGCCGACTCGTCGTTAAGCTCGGATATGTTTTGTTCAACGAGGTTTATTTTGCCGCGCAAGTCGATGGTTTCTCGTTCTCGCTCATGGAGTGTGCTTTTCAACTGAAGCAACTCTTTGTCGCGCTGGTGAATGGTGTTGCGCAAGGAGAAAATTTCTTTGTCCTTATTGTCCGTAGAAATGCCAGCACGGGCTGTTTCTAAGTCCGTCAGTGTTTTTTCGAGTGATTCCTCAAGTTCTTGGATTTTTTCCTGAAATTCCGATTTGGAAAGGTGTGCTTCATTCAGAGAGTCTTGGAGCTCTGTTGTTTTGGCACGCAGAGAGAGCAACTCTGCTTTTTCGCTTTCAAGGAGCAAACCACCTCCGGGTTGATCCGTTGATGGCCACAAAGTGACGCCGCTCCTGCTCACAGAAGACGCGGGGGGGGGTGTCAGAGAGGGAGAAGAAACCGAGAGGGCAGGGAGAGAGGGAGAGGAAATAGAAGGAGAAGAAACAGAGGGAGCAAAAACCGGGGGGGCGGGGAAAGAAGGGGAAGAGGAGGAGGGGGAATAGGAAGGTGGGGGTGGTTCTGTTATTTCTATTTCATGGAACTCATCATCGGCCAAGGGTTCATCTGCGGATTCCACATCGCCCGAGGGGATGATTTCCGATTCGCCCAAGAGGGCCATTTCTGCGGCTTTGGGAGCGCTGGTTTTGCCGATGAGGCTTTGAACGACATAGACGAAGGTGTCCGAGTCGAAGGGGGTAGCGAGGTAGTCATCCGCACGTATACGAAGTTTTTTGTGATCGCTAAACCCCTCCGGGTTTCCGACAATCAGCACCTTCGTATTTTGAAGGTCCGCTTCTTTTTTAATATTTTTGCAGATGATATAGCCGCTTTGGCCTGCAGGGAGTTTGACGGCCAGGACGGCGAGCTGGGGTTGCATACGTCGAAGCAACTCGACACCTGCTTTCCCATCCTGGGTGGATTCGACCTCATAGCCTTGCAGATAAAGTGCCTGCTGCATGGAAGCAGCCAAGGAAGCATCGCTCTCAACAATGATAACTTTTTTGCTCATGGGAACAGACTCAGGCTACCCGGGAGGGGGTATAAGGTCAATGGGGGAAATGCCTTCTTTAGGCTATTTGAGAGAAAAAGCGAGGCGCCCCGGAGGCTATTGAGGAAAAAAGCGGGGCGCCAAGCTGGAAAAAGGCGGGTTGGCAAAGCGCAGGACTTGACTTTAGACAGCTTCTCGCCAAGGACGGAAAGGCAAATTCACAGCTTCGGCGACAGGCTCATAGACGATGTGGCCATTGAGGCTGTTGAGGCCGAGGGCGAGATCTGCATAAATTTTGGCAGCTTCAACGGCGCCATGGTTGGCAAGCAGAAGCGCATAGGGGGTGGTGACGTTGGTGAGGGCATAGGTAGAAGACTGCGGCACCGCACCGGGCATATTGGAGACGCCATAGTGTACAATACCGTCCACGACATAGGTGGGGGACTCGTGGGTGGTGGCTTTGGTTGTCTCAAAACAGCCGCCCTGATCCACCGAGACGTCCACAATAACGGAACCTGCCCCCATCATCGACAATTGCTCGCGGGTGACCAGCCGTGGCGCTTTGGCGCCCGGCAAAAGAATGGCGCCGACCACCAAGTCGGCTTCTTTGATGGCAAGACTGATGTTGTCAGGGTTGGCCGCCAGTGTGGTGAGAGCGCCGTTAAAGACGTCATCAATATAGACAAGGCGCATGACATTGGTGTCGAGAATGGAAACCTGAGCCCCCATGCCGTGAGCGACTTTCGCAGCGGACAGACCCACAGAGCCTGCGCCCAGAATGGCGACTTTGCCGCGGCGAACACCGGGGACGCCACCCAACAGAATGCCTTTGCCGCCTTGCCTGCGCTCCAAGCAGCGCGCGCCGACTTGGATGGCCATTTTGCCCGCAATTTCACTCATGGGGCGCAGCAGGGGGAGACAGCCGTTTGCAAGTTGAATGGTTTCATAGGCGACGGCGATGGCCTTGGATTCCACGAGGGCTTTGGCCAACTCGGGGACGGCTGCCAAGTGGAAATAGGCATAAATAATTTGTCCCTCACGCATGAGGGGATATTCCGAGGCGATGGGCTCCTTCACCTTCACCACCATTTCGGCTTTTTCCCAGAGTTTTTTTGCATCCTCAACGAGTTTGGCGCCGGCCTCGACATAGGCGGCATCCTCAATGCCTGCGCCTTTTCCGGCGCCCATTTGTATTCCAACTTGATGGCCGGCGGCGACGAGGCTTCTGACGCCAGCGGGGACAAGGCCAACACGGTTTTCTCCGGGTTTCACTTCTGTAGGGACACCAATATACATAATATGCTCCTTCTTTGAGGCCCGAGGGACTTGAGGGGCCCCAAGGGGCACACTACATAGGCAGGGCGAGCATGAAAGCTCAACCAAAAACTCAGCCAAAAATTTTCCAACGCTTATGGAAAGCCTCCACCCAGGGGGTTAGCAGGTTATTGGGCAGGGTTACTGGCAGCAGGGGAGGTAGGGGGGGCGCCCCTCCAGGGGGCAACTTTAAGCAGCAGCAGCATGCCGGGTATTGCCAATAAGAAGCATAACCCGAAGAAATTCTCCCACCCTAAACCCTTCCATTCTAGGCCCCTCCACTGAAACCCTTCTACCAACCAACCGGCGCTGGCGTTGAAGAAAGTCCTCGGAATGGCCATAAGGCTGGTCAGCAGGGCAAATTGGGTAGCGACATAGGCGGGGTGGGTGGTGCGGGCAATGAAGGAGACGGAGGCGGCGGTGCCCAAGCCGGCGCCCAGCGCTTCAAGGGCGATGACGCCGGCAAGCGCCCACAAACGCGTGGCGTCGGCGGGCGCCGGGCCCAGTTGGGCCAATTTGACGAAGCCGAGAATGGAGAAGGCTTGCAGAAAACCGAATACCCAGAGCGCGCGGTTGAGGCCCATTTTCATCATCCACATGCCGCCCAGAATGCCGCCCAACACACTGGGCCACAGGGCGGCGTGTTTGGCGATGAGGCCAATTTGTGTGCGGCTATAGCCCATTTTCATATAAAACGGCGTCGCCAGCGAGGTGCACAAAGAGTCCCCCAGCTTATAGAGCAACAGGAATGCGAGAATGCTCAGCGCGGGTTTCCAACCGTGGCGCGACATGAATTCACAAAACGGCTCCCACACCGCTTCACGCAGTGTTTTGGGTGCACAAAGGGAAGCGCGTGGCTCGCTGACAAGCAAAGTCATGGCCAGGCCGGGCAGCATAAACAGGGCCGTCACCAGGAAAACCTGCGGCCACGAAAGAAAGTCCGAAAGAATGAGGGAGAGGGAGCCGGGCACCAGGCTGGCAAGTTTATAGGCGTTGACGTGGAGGGTGTTGCCGAGCTCCTGTTCCACGTCGGACAAGAGGTTGCGGCGGAAAGCGTCGAGCACAATGTCCAGAGAGGCCGACAGAAAGGCCAGCGTTGCTGTCAGCGTAACGAGCAGCGTCAGGTTTTGCTTGGGCGACAGACAACCCACCCAGGAAATGACGCCCAGCAACGAGAGGTGCAGGACAGCCATCCATCCGCGGCGCAGGCCGAGCCAGGGCAAAGCATAGCGGTCCACCAACGGCGCCCACAAAAATTTCAAAGCATAGGGAAGTTGAACCAGAGCGAAAGCGCCAATGGTACGCAGACTCAAACCCTCGGTTTCAAGCCAGGCGGGGACAAGGCTGAACAGCAAATAAAGCGGAAGCCCCGAGGAGAAACCGGTGAAAACGCAAACCAACATACGCCGCGAGAAGAGGGTTTTGAGGATGGGGGCATTCATGGGGTTGGTGTTGGCTCCACAGGGAGGGGAGAGCGGGGCTAGGGTTGCTCCACCAACATTCTTTTCAATTTTTCCATCCCGGAAGTTGCCTTTTCTCGAATCATTGTCATGTTGCGTCCCGGGTAGCTGATTTCGCTGGGGTCCACCAAATAGATGGGCGTGTTATTCCGGGCATGAGCCACCAGTCCCGCAGCGGGATATACATTGAGCGAAGTGCCTATAACCACCAATATGTCGGCTTTGGCCACAATATCGGCGGCCTTTCCAATCATCGGCACCGCCTCGCCAAACCAAACAATGTGCGGACGAAGTTGGCTGCCGTCGGACGCTTTTTCGCCCCACTCTATGGGACGGTAGCCGATGTCGACTACCCCGCTTGAGTCAACGGAGCTGCGTGCTTTGGTCAGCTCGCCATGCAGGTGGAGAATTTTTGAGCTTTGGGCGCGCTCATGCAGGTTGTCCACATTTTGCGTCACCACCGTCACGTCAAAGTGCGCCTCCAATTCCGCCAAAATATGGTGGGCGGCATTGGGCGCCACCTCGGCCAGTTGTTGGCGGCGCTCGTTGTAGAAACGCTGTACCAATTGCGGGTTTTTGCGCCAACCGTCAATGCTGGCCACTTCCATGACGTCATATTGTTCCCACAAGCCTCCAGAGTCGCGAAAGGTGTTAATCCCACTTTCCGCGCTGATGCCTGCCCCCGTCAATGCGACCAGTTTTTTGAATGTTGTTGCCATTGCCGTCATTCCCTAAAACATGGATTGGTATCTTTGTCGATAGGGTAGCTGTGACGGAACCTGTTTAGGGTGTGGCAGTTGAGAGTGGGGTGGATTCATCGCCCAACCGTGCTGTCTCCGCTGCGATGTGGCCTGCCAAGGCTGTAACAAATGTCCTGAGGCCGGTCATTGACGACAACTCCATAAAATGGCCGGTATCTACCGCACTGCGTTTCGCTGCAATGACGGCTGCCGTGGTATAAAGCTGTTCCTGTACCAGTCGTTGGCACAGCAAGTCATAACGCTTGAGGTAGGAGGCCTCTTGGAGCTCCTTGGAAACAGGAAAGTGTGGCGATGCGTTACGAACAGATTTACGAGATTCCGGCGCATCTTCGACCATCATCAACCACCCGACAAAAGGACGCGGCTGTTTTCCAAAAGATTCTTCGCGGAAGGCTGTCCAGAAGTCATGAGCTGTTCCAATGGCTTCCTCGGCTCTGTTGTTGAAATTGTTGCCGAATGATGGGCCGACTTGGCTTTTCAGCTCAATGGCGGCGATCAGCTCTTTCTTGTGGATGACCAAGAGATCCCACAATTTCGTAGGCCGAAAATAGCCGGGTAGGGTTAGCATCGCCCTGTTCTGGTATACCTTGGCATGGGCCAGGCCGTTGGCCTTGACGATGTCGAGCACCAAAGCCAAGAACCCGTGCATGTTTTTCCCAGCAGTGACGCCTGCGCGTTCGCCTTGATCGGCTTTTCCCGACTCTATTTGTTTCTGCCTTGCTGCTTCTCGGCTGCCCCAAAATATCTTCACAGCTTCACGGGCTTTCTGTTCATAATCGACGAGATTGAGCGCCATTTATTCTCCATTGCCTCCGAGGGCAGATTGCTCTTCATGGCTCAGGCCATAGAGCTTAAACACAGCCTGGTTGCAGGCTTGTATGTCTCGTTTGATGGCAGCCCCGGCCAACTCTCTACGCAACGGTTCGGGCACATCCGTCCATCGCGGAATGCGAATGCGGCGCAGGTACTGAGCTTGAAAACGCAGGAATCCACCCCGCATTTTCGTTGAATAAGTCGCCACGAACAGGCGTGTGACGGCAGACAGCAATACGGCTTGCAAAGCGCGCAAATCCCATTCATCTGAGGTGACATAATAGAGATTGTGGTGGGGATAGAGTTTGCCGCCCTCAAAGACGATGTGTGCCTCACCTTTAATATCTGGAATCAGAAGTTTCGGCTTTGTGGCCAGCGCCGGAATAATGCGGTCAATCGTACGATACCAGTTGGCCGGAGTTTTCTGTGCACAGTGACGCCCGGCTATGAGTTCTCGGCGAGCCTCAAGGTAGTGCCGCAGGAGTGGATATTCGTTCAGATTGACCAATCCACCCAGATCAGCAAAGGGATTGATGATGCCTTGGCCGCACCATTTCACTTCACCGGAGATGATGTCTTGGGTTGTTGCCAACGGCAGCTTCCGATCTGACTCGACATTGAGAGTCTCGAAGTCGCCGATGAACGCCTTGTCCGCACCGCTTGCAACGCCAATCCCAACCTTGCATCCCACATTTTCTATTGAGTGGAAGCAAGCTTCCAGACGGCGAATGAGCGCCATTTGATCGGACGATTCCAGCAACCACGGCTCCGCACCATTGGTGACTTTGACAAGTTCGCGCACGGAACGGGTTCCTTTTGGCAACGTTGGTGTGCAGAGCAGGCTTGCCAGTTCGGCCAGCGTTGCTCGGTCAATGGCTGGTTGGTGGGCAATACGTGTTATTCCCGGGGCTTCACGCAGGATAATGGTGATGGCCGGGTAGGCAGTTACATCCGAGTGAAAAGCCGGTGTATCTACCATGTCGACGTAGATTTTCAGGTGAAACCGTTCGGCCACAAGCCTTCGCAACGGTCCGCCATAGCGGTTTTTCATCCAACGATCTGCGCAGATGAAGCCCAGACTGCCACCTTCCAACAATACCGAGAGTGAGCGCTCGATGAAGGGGACATATAGGTCGGCTCTGTCATAGATGGTTGGGTAGCGGCTGCGATATTCGGTCAGCAGAGGGGGTGGGATCAGCTCCTGACGGACATAGGGTGGGTTACCCACCACAAAATGGAATTTAGCTTCCAGCGGCGCCAGTAGAAAATCCCCCTGCGATAACCAACGGGCAGCCAAGGCTGTTGCAGTCTTTTCTGCTATCCCCTTGTGCTTGAGAAGCGCAACAACGGCGGCATAGGTGCTGCGGAAGGTGTCGTGGTGCAGCTCAACCGCCCAAATTGCATCACCCAACTCGTCAAGCACGGAATGGTTCGAGCTTGTCGCTTGCCATGCACTTAGCAGCCGATCGATGATAGGAAGCAGAAAATCCCCACCACCGAATGACGGTTCCAATAGTCGTTTTTTATGCAGTGGTTGATCTTTTGTATAGCCCACCAGATCAAGAATGAAGTCCACCACCTCAGTACGCGTGAAGATGGCTCCACAAGCCTTAAGTCCCTCTCCTGTCGCCAGCGCCTCTGTCGCGGCCATGACAGGGCTTAGGTTAGCGACAGCGGGTTTTGGGGTGACGCTCGGCGGAAATGCCATGAATAAAGACCTCACCAAGATGCGCTGCGCTTAGGACACACCGCACAATGTGCTTGTAAATGGTGATGCGTGAAACTGTCAACATCAGCATACCGGGGGGAAATGCGCTGTTTCAGAGAAAGCAAATGCTTGTGGATAAAAGACAAGGCCTCCAAAACCGCAAACGGGAAAACATGGCATTGCCCTGTTGACAAGCCATACCCAAACTGCTAACTGCACACGCCAATGAATTCTCCTTTGTCCATTTCTTTCAACGCAAACCAAGCTTGGTGGTGGCGCTCTGTCTCCGAAGGCGGGCGCCTATACGCATGGTGATTTGCTGAAAAGTGAACGAATGCCAAAGGCCCGCCGAGTGCGGGCCTTTTTTTGTGCTCCGCACCCAGAGGGAACATAGCCCCACTCTAACCCCCCCAGGAGGAACACAATGGAAATACCCCACAAAAACCTAACGCCCCCCATAGAAACCAAGATGAAAAACATGCCCCCTTTTCTTCCGCCTGGACAGGTGGTTTTGAAGGGCGTGCATGTGGCCACGCGGCCATTGCGCCACATTCCAGAGCCGACGGCATTGTTTGCACAACTGAGTGACAACGGCCAAAAACCGCATACGGTGTTGCTGGAGTCTGCCGAGCCTTCAAGCCGAAAAACACAGAAAAGCCTGTTGGTGCTGTCAAGTACGCTGTCGATTGTGTGTCGCGGCGCTGAGGTGGTGTTGACGGCGCTCAACGCGCAGGGAAAAAACTTGCTGTCGAATTTAAGAGAACACTTTGAGCGTTTTTCTCCGCAGATGGAGGAGGGCGTTTTGCGTCTGCGTGTGCCGACATGCCATGAAAAAAACGAGAAGGTGTCGGAGCAAGAGCGTTTGTTGGCCGAGTCGTCGTTGACGGTGTTGCGCGAGTTGGCTCAATGGCTGCGTGCGGCATTGCCCAACATGCCGGAAGCGGTGTTTCTGGTGGGCGCATTTGCCTATGACTTGGTTGAACAGTTTGAGCCTTTGCCGGAAGCAAGGACGGGCACTCATTTTCCCGACTACCTCTTCTACCTCGCAGACCGGATGGTGGTTGTCGATCACCTGACTTCTTCCGGCCATATGTTGGCCTGCACTTTTGCAGCGGCAGGAGGCGGGGATGGGCCAATGGAAGACAAAATAGAAACAGAAATGGAAGCAGCATTTGCAGAGATGGAGCAAGCCGTTTCCATTGCAGCAGAAGCCTTGCCTTCAGACAACACCCACCTGCCGGTGACACTCGACGCCGTCACAACGGATATGGACGACTCCGCGTTTGCTGCACAGGTTGAAAGTTTGAAGGAACACATTGTTTGTGGCGATGTGTTTCAAATTGTCCTCTCGCGGACTTTTTCCATGCCGTGCAAAACCCCGTTTGCGGCCTATTGCTTGCTACGGACCCTCAACCCAAGCCCCTATTTGTTTTATATGAATGGTGGCGACTTCACCTTGTTTGGCGCGTCACCGGAGTCCGCTGTGAAAGTGGATGGTCAAACGCGCCGCGTTGAAATTTCGCCAATTGCCGGGACGCGCCGCCGAGGTTTGCGTGACGATGGAAGCATAGACTTCGACTTTGACGGCCGCATTGAAGCCGAATTGCGACTGGATGAAAAAGAAAACGCCGAACATATGATGTTGGTGGACTTGGCGCGAAATGACGTGGCCCGCGTGTCCAAACCCGGGACGCGCCACGTCGTCGACTTGTTGCGCACAGAACGTTATTCACACGTGATGCATTTGGTGTCGCGTGTGTGCGGAGAATTGCGAGAGGAGCTGGATGCGCTGCACGCCTACCAGGCGAATATGAATATGGGGACACTCACCGGCGCACCCAAAATTAAAGCCATGCAGCTGTTACGCCATTATGAACACGAGCGGCGCGGCCACTATGGCGGCGCCATCGGCTATTTGTGTGGCGACGGCAGTTTTGACACAGCCATTCTCATTCGCACAGCGCTGGTGCAAGACGGCATGGCCCATATTCGTGCCGGCGCTGGCGTGGTGCATGACTCGGTGCCGTTGCTGGAGGCGGATGAAACGCGACGCAAAGCCGAAGCCGTTTTGCGGGCCATTGCGTTGGCGGAAGTGAAGCAACAGAAAAACATTCAACACCAGGAGGAAGCCCATGTCTAAACCACACATTCTCTTTATAGATAATTTTGACTCATTCACCTTCAACCTGGTGGACGCGCTTTTGCTGCTTGGCGCTGAAATAGATGTATACCGCAACGACATTGGTGCAGAAACAGCCTTGGACATTGCTCGCGAGAAGCATTCCGTGTTGCTGGTGTTGTCGCCAGGGCCGGGGGAGCCGAAGCAGGCAGGTTGCATGCTGGAGTTAATTCAAAAAGCGGCGGGGAAACTGCCCATGTTGGGCATATGTTTGGGGCACCAGGCGATTGCCGAGGCCTTTGGCGGGAAAATAGGGGGGGCGGGCAACATTGTCCACGGCAAAAAAACGCGCATCAAACATTTGGGCCACCCCTTGTTTTCGGGATTCTCTCCAACGTTTGAGGTTGGGCGCTACCACTCCTTGGTGGTGCAAAAGTTACCGAAGGCATTCCATGCCATAGCGACGGATGTTGAGGACGAGAAGTTGGTGATGGCCTTGGCACACGAGTCGCTGCCCATTTATGGCCTTCAATTTCACCCCGAATCGATTTTGACGACATATGGACAAACCATTTTGAACAATGTTTTCAATGTGGCGTTGGCAGCAAGCAACTCAAAGAGGGAGAGGGGGCAGTGAAGCCATGCTAAGTCATATTTTAAGCAAGCTGTTAACAGGGGAGACAATGGGGAGGGAGGAAAGCCGCAAGCTTTTCGACGCCGTTATTTGTGGGGAGGTTGGAGACGTAGAAATGGCTGCCCTGTTGGTGGCATTGAAACTGCGCGGGGAAACCGCCGAAGAAATTGCCGGTGCAGCACAGGCTTTGCGCGAGGGCGCACGAGGTTTTCCACGCCCGAGCTACCCTTTTGCCGACATCGTCGGCACCGGTGGTGATGGCGCCAACACCATTAACATTTCAACGGCTGTGACTTTTGTCGCAGCGGAGGCGGGGTTGCCGGTGGCGAAACATGGAAACCGTGCGGCCTCATCGCGTTGCGGCGCAGCGGACTTGCTTGAGCGCTGCGGCGTCAAACTCGACATGGAACCGGCAACGGCACGCCGTTTGCTTGACGACATAGGCGTGACTTTTCTCTATGCGCCGCACTACCACAAGGGCATAGGCCACGCGATGCCCGTACGCAAAGCGCTGGCGACACGGACCATGTTTAACCTCCTGGGCCCCCTGGTAAACCCCGCCCGTCCACCCATTATGTTGGTCGGCGTTTATGACAACACGCTGTGCACACTGGTGGCAGAGACGTTGAAGCTTCTGGGTTGTGAGCGTGCATTGGTGGTGAACGGTTTAGGGTTGGACGAGATTGCGTTGCACGGCGAAACCCATGCGGCTGAATTGAAGGACAACGAAATAAGGACGCACCGTTTTACCCCCTTGGATTTTGGCGTGCGCACATTTCCATTGTCCTCCATTGTTGGCGGCACGCCCGAAGAAAACGAGCAAGCAATTCGCTTGGTGTTGAGCGGCAGAGGGCATGAGGCGCACGCAACGGCAATAGCCGTAAACGCCGGGGCCTTGTTGGCATTGGGGGAAAAGGTGGACTCCTTCAAACAGGGTTTTGAAATGGCCAGGAGCATTTTGGAAAGTGGGCGAGCAGCGGAACGTTTGGAGGCGATGGCGCGCCTTTCCCACAGCGTGGACACACGGGAGGAGAAGCGTGGCCATGCTTGCTGAAATAATTGAGCGCAAACGCAAAGACATTGCTGCGCGCATTGAAAAAACGCCGGTTGCCCTCTTGGAAAAACAGGCACAGCCGACGATGCGACGTTTTGCCGAAGCGCTCCAACAGCCGGGGTTGCGCTTTGTTTTCGAATGCAAAAAGGCCTCGCCCTCCGAAGGACTGATTCGCCCCAACTTTGACATGGAAGAAATTGCAGACGCCTTGCGCAACTTCGCCGACGCCGTTTCTGTGTTGACGGATGAGCCCTATTTCCAAGGCAGCTTTGAGAACCTCAAAAAGGCACGCGCCACATTGACGCAGCCGATTTTGTGCAAGGACTTCATTTTGGAGCCCTACCAAGTGCTTGAGGCGCGCGTCCACGGTGCGGATGCGGTGCTGTTGATGTTGTCCGTCCTTAATGACGCAAACTACCAGCGTTGTGCAAAGATGGCACGTGCACTGTCCATGGACGTGCTGACAGAAGTCCACGACGAAGAGGAGTTGGACAGGGCGCTGAAACTCGGCGCGCAAATGATTGGCATCAACAACCGAAACTTGAAAACGATGGAAGTGGACTTGTCCACAACTTTGCGTCTCGCGCCCAAAATTCCAAGAGGACACATCACCATAAGCGAATCCGGAATTAAAAGCCGTGCCGACATAGACAAGCTAAGCCCTTTCATAGACGCCTTCCTTATTGGCAGCCAGTTAATGAAAGAAGTGCGGCTTGACTTGGCTCTGCGCGCACTTGTTTTTGGGCGCATCAAAATTTGTGGCCTAACAACACCAGAAGCGGCGAGGTTGGCCTATGCGTCGGGGGCCTCCCTGGGCGGCGTCATTTTCGCAGCGGACTCTCCGCGTTGTGTGAGTGAGAAGCGGGCGCACGAGGTGGTTTGCGCTTCGCCCTTGCCGATGGTGGGCGTTTTTGTTAACGACACCCCAGAACGTATTGCGCGCCTTGCACAAGCTTTGCAACTTGTGGCCATTCAGCTGCACGGCGAAGAGTCCCCGGACTATGTGCGCAGCCTTCGAGAAGCGCTGCCTCCAGCCTGTGAAATATGGAAAGCCATACGCATTTTCAACACCGCGTTTCCCCTTGAAGCGGTGTTGAAAGAGACGGGGGCCGACAGGTTGCTTTTGGAAGCGTTCAACCCTTCGGCGCGCGGCGGCACCGGAACATGTTTTGATTGGGAATTGTTGAGGGGGCTGTCACCTTCCTTGTTGTCACGGCTTATTGTTGCAGGTGGGGTTAGCCCTGAAAATGTGGTGGAGGCGCACCGCCTGGGGGCCTATGCCTTGGATGTTAACTCAGGGGTGGAATATGCGCCCGGGGAGAAAAACCCGGAGGCATTGAAGCGTTTATTTTCTCAGTTGAGAGGAGGTTTATGAAAATGGTTGATTCCACACAAATGGCGTCGTTGAACATAACGCACGGCGCCTTTGGCCCCTTTGGCGGCATGTTTGTGCCGGAGATTTTGGTGCCGACGTTGAATGAATTGGCGCACGCTTTTGAGGATGCACAAACGGACGTCTCCTTTCAGCGGGAGTTTGAAACGCTGCTAAAAGAATATGCCGGCAGAGAGACGCCGTTATATTGCTGCAGAAATTTAACCGCGGGGACGAAGGCGAAACTTTATTTGAAGCGCGAGGATTTGTTGCACGGCGGCGCGCACAAAACCAACCAAGTATTGGGGCAGGCATTGTTGGCAAGGCGCATGGGGAAAACGCGGTTGATTGCCGAAACCGGTGCGGGGCAACACGGTGTAGCGACGGCATTGGTGGGCGCTTTGTTTAAAATGCAGACGTGCATTTATATGGGCGCCACCGACATGAAACGCCAAGCCCCCAACGTCTTCCGCATGCGGCTGATGGGTGCGGAAGTGGTGCCGGTGGAAGGCGGAAGCGGCACGCTGAAAGACGCCGTTAACGAGGCTTTGCGTGACTGGTCCCAAAGCTACCCAAACACCCACTACCTCCTTGGGACAGCGGCAGGCCCCCACCCCTTTCCCACCATGGTACGTGAATTCCAAAGGGTGATTGGCCGTGAAGCTAAGGCACAAATGTTGGAGAGGGAAGGGCGCTTGCCCGATGCGGCCATCGCTTGCGTTGGCGGCGGCTCCAACGCCATAGGTTTGTTTGCCGACTTTATTGAGGAAGCAAGTGTACGGTTGATTGGCGTAGAGCCGGCGGGGCACGGTTTGCACACGGACAAACATGGCGCCACTTTGCAGAAGGGCCGTCCTGGAATTTTGCACGGCACCTATAGCTATGTGTTGCAGGACGCGCACGGCCAGGTGGCCGAGTCTCATTCCATTTCTGCCGGCCTCGACTACCCTGGCGTAGGCCCGCAACACGCGCAACTCTATGCCGACGGCCGCGCCGAATATGTGGGCATTCGCGACGACGAAGCGTTGGAAGCTTTTCAACGCTTGTCCCGTGAAGAGGGCATTATTCCGGCGCTGGAGTCCGCGCATGCCATTGCCCACGCCTTGAAGTTGGCCAAGGCAGCGACGCAGCCGCAACTGTTGTTGGTGAACCTCTCGGGGCGTGGCGACAAGGACGTGGAGCATGTGAGGCAGCACCTTTTATTTTAACTGTGCGACGGAGCAGAGAATGAAAACCAACCGCTATGAGAAAATGTTTGATCGTTTGCAGTTGAAAAAAGAGGGCGCATTCATTCCTTTTGTGGTGCTGGGGGACCCGGACGTGGAGACGAGTTTTGAGATTGTCGACACCTTGGTGGGCAGCGGCGCCGACGCTTTGGAATTGGGAATTCCGTTTGCGAATGCCGTGGCCGACGGGCCGGTGATTCAGCGCTCCAGTTTTCGCGCCTTGGAAGCAGGCGTGACACCCGCGCACTGTTTGGAGTTGTGCCGACGCATTCGCGCCAAGCACCCTGAAACCCCCATGGGCCTTCTGCTCTATGCCAACCTCATTATACACCGTGGGCTAAAAAGCTTTTATGCCGAAGCGGCCAACGCAGGAGTGGACTCCATATTGGCAGCGGACATACCGGTAGGGGCAGCGGGGCCATTTATAGAGGCAGCAACAGAGACAGGTGTTTCACCGGTTTTCGTCGTCCCACCCAACATAGGCGAGGGAGCGTTGAAGGAAGTTGCACGCCATGGCCGCGGCTACACCTATGTTTTGGGCCGCGCAGGCGTTACGGGCGCCGACAGACAGATGCAGACGCCGTTGCCGCAACGTTTTGAGGCGTTGAGGGCAGCCGGCGCAGCTCCCGCTGTTGTGGGTTTTGGCATTTCAACGCCGGAGCACGTCCGCACCGCGCTTGCCGCCGGTGCCGCCGGAGCCATTTCCGGCTCAGCAGGCGTTGCCCTTGTTGAGCAACATTTGAACGACAAAGCCGCCATGCACGAGGCCTTGACGGGGTTTGTGAGGCAGATGAAAGAGGCGACGCGGTGAGTGGGGGTAGGGGAATAACCCTAATCATGTTCGTTATCAATCGTTTCACTCTCGAAACCGACCCATTTCCCAGAACTTCTTAGATCCATAACGTGTATACCATCCCGTCCATACTCATTGATATATCTATCCACTTCATTGCTCACACAAACGACCATCGATGGCAAGGATTGCAAACAAACCATAACAGCAATTCCGAAATTCCAACAACCCAACTGTATCAACGAAGCATAAGAATTTTCTCCACTTCTTGACTCAATCTTTGCAATAACTTCATCATAGTTGT
The DNA here is from genome assembly GCA_009781495.1 of Cystobacterineae bacterium. Lineage (GTDB taxonomy): Bacteria > Myxococcota > Myxococcia > Myxococcales > Myxococcaceae > WRKR01. The sequence goes on along the minus strand of WQYA01000003.1, from coordinate 69,741 downwards.
CTGAAATTCTGTCAAGCCTATAAATATTTCTACAAATAACACCATAATGTTTAGAGAATATTGCTGCTTGTCCAATTTCAGCCCATACTTTATCTAATGTAACTCCTTTTGATAACCTGCCTTTTAAATCTTTTCTTAAGATTTCATATCCCGCAATAATATCCGACAATAAGTGACGTAAGCCATAAAATACATTGTCGCGGTACTCATCGCCAAGAAATCTAATATGGGTTTCAAATGCTATTTTGATACATTCAAACACATGGGCGATAGTCGTTGCATGCATCACAGAAACACCGCTACCAGTTACTTCTATTTTGTTTTTAGGATGCCTACGTTTCATGCCATGATTTTTTTCAATTTCCCTTGAAAAAACATGCCGCAAGAATGGCTTGTCTATTGCTTTTCCATAGCTGTCATTGCATGACTTGCATATTTTTTTCTCTAATACAGCCTCTGTCTCACCATCGTTCCCAAATCCACGAGGAAGGATATGCTCCAGATTAAACTCGGAAACAGGTTTCCATTTTCCACATTGTATGCAGCATAGTTTATCTGTGCTCATAACCATTTGTTTTAAAATCAACTTTTGATACTTCTTCCTCAAAATCATAACACAACTTATTTTTTGTACATTTGAAAAAAATAGATGCAGCACTAGAAAACTAAACCCTCCCCCACATCCCCCCCCCTTGACACCCCCGCAAAAGAGAGGCTTAATCTCTTGCGCTGCGCGATAGTGCAGCCGGGCTTAGAACCCCGAATTATATCATCTGAACGAGGAGTACCCCCAGCAGTGCCCGGCGGCCTGCGGCTTCTCGTTTGTATGCCTCCAGGTTTCTGGCGGCTCGGACGGGGACCGTGAGGTCGCCGGTTTTTCAGATGATATGCCGGAGTTCTAACCTGTTTGAGCCGCCACTTTGCTGGGCTCCGGGCTAACCGGCCTCCAACCAACGTACGGCAGGGTTGTTGTCTCGCGTGTTGAGGGCCATATGCCTAAAGGACTGAACGAGGACGAGCGGATAACGCTGCACGCTGTTTGCTGGGTTTTAAACCGCCTATGGCAACAATACTTCGACGAAGCCAAAACCGTTTATGAGCAAGTTTTGGCTTTGGCTGCGCTTCCAGACGAACGCCATCGACTCTATGACATTTCCCTGGTTTTGGATGAGGCCTTGCGTGCTGCAAAGCATGAGCGCGCACATGCAAAACGGTTACTGCTTTCTCTTGTTCGAAAGTTGGAGAAACTTCTTGTTGGGGCGAAACGCAGCGAAGTCAAGCAAGAGAAGCAAGCTTCAGAAGCCAAAGAGCCACCCCCGAAAGCAGAGGTTTGGGTTTTCCACAAAGGCAGCCCGGCAACGAAACGCCCAGCGCCCCAATTGACTCCATCTCCCGTGCCGCCCATGCAGTCCATAGAAGAGCCCTCATGGGCTGCCCGCCTGTTTTCAAAACTTTTCACCAAACAAAAAAAGAGGCTGTTTGAGGAGCACTCTAGCGAGCCTCCCATTGAGGCAAAAACCCCTGAGAGAGGCAACGGCTGAGCCGCGAAATTCTAGGCAGCATTCCTCAACACCTCAAAGAAGACTCAGACAAAGAAGCCGCCCGAAAAAGAATTGCACCAGAATATTTGAAATAGAATATCATTCAAAAGAGTGTGTGAAGGAGGAAGGACGATGTTGAAAAAAGGCTTGTGGTTCCCTCTGCTGGTGCTTCTTTTGCTCTTGTCGGGTTGCCCGAATACCCAATGCAAAGGTGATGCTAAATGCGCCGACTTTAGTATTGGCAACTATACTCTCCAAGTGGATGTCAATGGAGAAACGGATTCATTCAAAACTTTCCGGATTGAAATCAACGGAGTCCCGCTCAAAGAACGGGAAACATGCATGGCCAAAGACAGCCATGGATGCAGCGCATGGGGTGTTGAGCATGTTGTGGAGTTTTGCACAGAGGATGAAGAAACATTTCTCCAAAAGCCATTGGACATTGTTGTCTATCAAGGCAACTTGGAAATCCATCGTTTTCACCATGAGAGGGCAAGCTGTCCGAATTCAACTGAGGAAGTGAAAAGCGAGCGCTGCTATTTTTTGTTGACGACAGAAGGAAAGATTGAGGAGGACCCAGCCTTCAAGGACAACGGGCCTTATTGTGGTTTTGGGCCCACATTCGTTTGTGCCGACGCCCAAGACAGGACGTCTCCTTTGTGACAGCAGTCCCCTGACGCTTAATGAAAGCCATGCGGAAGGAAGCCCGCATGGCTTCTTTTTTGCCGCCTTCATGGCGGTACTGTGGCTTCAAATTCTGCTTCAACGTGAAGAGGGGAAGCCGTTTTGAGCTGCCAAGCACCTTTTGAGGATGCCTGCCAAACGTCAGACAAAAAACGGGGCCCTTGAGGCCCCGTCTTTTATGCTGCAAGCTGTGGAATGTTATTTGGGTTGTGGTTTAGGTGTAGCTTCCGTCATTGAAACAGAGGGGCGGGAGAATGGGGATGAGACACTTGCAATGGAAGGCGGTTTAGGCTGGGCATCCATTGTAGAAACAGGAGAACGGGAGGGTGAGGTTAAGGTAGCTGTACTTGAAGATATTTTAGGGGTAACTCCCATAGAAGGGGAGGATACAGGTGCAGCAGGTGTAGGCGGTAAATTAGAATCCCCCATAACGCTCCCCATCATTCCATTAATGTCACCCCCCCGTATGCCAATTTCAGAGAGCAGCGCATCAATGACAGGCTGCTGCGCACGGTAGCGCAACATCGCATTGGCCGCCTGATCAGCGAGGTTGCCGTTGCCGCCGCTTGCGCCTTCTCCACCTGCGCCGCCGGAGCGCGAAGCGCCGCCGCCCAATCCTTCAACCTGGATGATTTTAATGCCCTCAATGGCCTCCATGGGTTTCACGCTCTGCTCAATAATTTCCGGCAGGCGCTCAATCAACGCCAGCTTAATTTGCAGAGCAATTTGCGCGTCACGCAGGGTGTTAATGGCGTCGTTGACCAGACGTTTGCCTTCGGCTTCCACCTTATAGGCAATGCTCTGCGCCTCGGCTTTAATACGCACGGCTTCGGCCTGATCTGCGGCAGCGTTCTTTTCTGCTTGCGCCGCGACGGTGATGCTGATGGCTTGTTTTTGCGCTTGTTGCTGCGCTTCGACGAGTGCCACAGCTTTTTCACGCTCGGCGATGGCGACGTCACGTGCGGTTTTGACAGACTCTTCTGCCCTCGCCGCTTCGGCGCGCGCTTCGTTGGCCAAGCGCTCGGCTTCAGACTGCTCGCGAGATTTGACCGAAATGGAGATTTCCTTGTCTTGCGCGGCAAGCATCGAAACTCTCTCTTGGTCAATTTGAGAGATTTTAATTTCGCGCTCAGCCGTAATTTGTCGCTGACGCACAGTCTGCTCTTTTTCAGCTTCGGTGGCTTTCACCTGCCGCTCGGCCACAAGCCGTGATTGATCAATCTCCTGCTGAGCAATGATTTTTGCCTGCTCTGCCTCGCGTTGCCTTTCGGCCCGTTGCCGAGCGATTTGGGCGATTTGTTCGGCACGCTGGGTTTCAATTTGGCGTTGCTGATCCAAATGCAAAAATTCCTGTCGGCGTTCAATTTCGAGTTTTTCTTGATCAGCGCCGAGGTTTTTCTGACGCACTTCGACTTCGGTGTCCTGCTCAATGGCGTTGCGTTCTTTGCGGCGGCGCTCGGTTTCTTCGGTCAGCTTGGTCAACCCTTCAGCGTCGAAGGCGTTGTTTGGATTGAAATAGTCCTTCGCGGTCTGATCCAGGCTGGTGAGTGAAACCGATTCAAGCTCAAGCCCGTTTTTCAAAATATCCTCAGAGACGGCATTTTGCACGCCTTGCACAAAGTCCTGACGTGCGTCTTGCAATTGCTGCATGGTCATCGTCGCGGCAGTGGCGCGCAGCGCATCGACGAATTTGTCTTCGACAAGCTCCTTCAGTTTTGCCGGTTCCAAAGTGCGCATGCCCAAGGTTTGTGCGGCAGCAGCAATGGCTTCTACCGTCGGTTGCACGCGCACATAAAACGCGGCGATGACGTCGACGCGCATTCTGTCTTTGGCGATGAGGCTTTCGTTTTTGGCGCGGCTGACTTCCAACCGCAAAGTATTCATATTGACACGGCAGATGTCGTGCAACACCGGAAGCACGAGCGCGCCGCCGTCCATGATCACTTTCTGTCCGCCCATGCCGGTGCGGACAAAAGCCATTTCCTTCGTTGAACGTGTATAAAGGCGCGAGAAAACAATACCGATGGCGAAAATTGCCACCAGCACCACTCCGACCAAAATCAGCAGCTCATACAAATATTGATTTAAAAACTCCATGATAAATAACTCCCTTCAAAAATGCTCTCTTCAACAATAGCTGTCAGCCTGTAGATTGGTGTGGCAGTGTGTAACCCAAACAAGAAACCCAAAACAGCATTTTGATGGGTTTGTGTGCAATTCCTTTTGCCAAGGCACCTTGCGCACGTCGCCCTGACATACAAAGCACTGCTTCGGGGTTTTAGGGTTGCATGAGTCCCGCGTGCGGATTTCGAATGGCTTGGTATTTTGCGCCAAGGCGTTTGATCAGCAAAATTTCAGTGCCCCTTTCAAAGACGCTGTCTTCATTATCCGGCTCAACCATGACATAGTGCGAGCGCCCGTGCTCATCGCGTACACGTGCTTGCGCAGCCTTGCCGACCCGCGCGGTTCCGGTGACAACAATACCGGCGCGCCCAATCAACGCATCCAGAGAGACGGCCGATGATTCGTCTTTGGGCAGAATTTTTTCCAACACAAAACCGCCGGTACGCACCGCCGGGACTGCCGCGAAAAAGGCGCCGATGGAGGCAAGCCATGCCGGCAGAAAGTGGCTGACGATGCTGGCAGCGAGCATTTGAATCAGCAGACCGGCAATGCCGAACGAAGTCAAAAAGAGAATCAACAACATGAGTACCGGCACCCGCCCAAAATGCAGCCACCCCAACAAGCCTCCGTGCCCATGGATATCGGCATCCGCGTCTATGTCGAAGTCAAAGGCACTGTCGATCATTTCCGACAAGCCGGATGTGCCGATGAGCAGGCTTGCGCCCTCCAGCACGGCAAGCACCAGCATAACAATAAGGGCGACGGTGAAAGGCAGCGATTGTTCGGCCAAAAACAGCGACATGGGCTTCTCCTTTCTTTTTCATTCCAGGCGGGGAGGGGAGGGGGGGTTAGGCATCGCCTTCCGAAGTATTCCCTTTGGCTTTCAGCGCTGCCAAACGTTCCGCAACGCGGTTGTTGCGTGCCAATTCTGCCAACTCACGCAGCTTGGTCGCACTTTGCACGTCGGTGGCCGGCAAAAGGCCCGGCAAACCTGTCTGACGTGCGAGAATACGATCGAAAGCCGACTCGGCCTGCGCCATTTTGTCGGGCGTGGATTTTGGGTTGCCGCTTTTCCCTCCCGCAGCGCTGCTACCCGGCACATTTTGTGCGGCGCGTGCGCTGATGAATTGGCGCAAGGTTTCTTCCATTTCACGCTTTTTCGCACGTAACGCGGTGAGATAGCCCTCCATCTCCTTCTCCTCATTCGCGGTGTTGGCAATGGCCTGCTCCAACACCGGAATTTGCGCCTCAATGTCAAGCTGCCGCGCAATGGCCGCCTTGGCCAAGTCGTCGCGCTCCTCTTTGACAGCTACGTCAATTTCCCCGGCAAGCTGCTCATGCCGACGGTTTTGCTCGGCCAGGTTGGAGAGCGCCAAGTGCTTTGCCGCAGCGGCGCGGCCAAGCCCTGTGCTGACTTCGTCAATGACGCCGTCCACTTCGCGAATGGCCTGCGCCATGCCGGCTTCAGGGTTGATGTTTTCCAATGCGTCAATGAGGGAGTGAATGTTGCCGCTGATGATACGTGCTACACGGGTACGGATGCTGTCTGCCATGGGAAGCTCCTTCCTCTAGGGTTGGGGACTGCGGGTGTGGGAGATGACTTGGACCAATTCAATGACGCGCGGCAAATAGGCATGGATGATTTCAGGGTTATAACACGGCGCCGCGCTGCCGATACCCAGGCGCAGCAGGGACTCGCATAATAGAAAACAGCGCTGCGCCAACTGCGCTTCCAGTTGCAGCAGGGCCTCCAGGTTTTCGTCCTTGCTCCCCGCCCCCCCGCTGCCCTCCTCCTCACCCCGGCCCCGCGCTAATAGCAGGGCTAAGGTTTGAGGTAGCCACTCCATCAGCAGCCTTAGCAACTCCGAGTGTAGCCCCGGCCCCTCCGCCCTAAACTCCCTCGCGCGAATGGCGGCTACTACCGGCGCCCAAAGCTCGCTCAGCCAGGAAAGCGAGGCCTCATAGTCGCCATAGCCCTCCTGCTGCCGCCGCGCTGCGGTGACAATCGCGCGGATTTTGTCGGAGGGCGTCAGCGCCTCCTTCAACTGCAAAGACGCCAGCCACTCAATGTCCGACAAAGGGAAGCGTACGCCTACGGTTTCCATACGTTCTTTGGTTGCGCTCATTCGTTAGCCTCATTTAAATTATTCCAATTATACGCTAGCAACTGTTAGCATATATTGTTAGCTGTTTGCAATAAAAATAAAAATATTGAGATGGGTAGGTTAACATAGGTCCATAGGCTACATATATGGGTATGGCTACAGCTACAGTTACAGCTACAGTTACAGGAACGGGCTAACCCCCCCCTCTCCCTCTCCCTCTCCCTCACCCCCCTATTTTTTAGGCGTATCCTCTAACCCATAAGTCCCCTGTCCGAAGGACATGGCGGCGGACTGGTACCAGGCAATGGCTTCGCGCAGCAGGGCCGCATCGTCGAGCGGCTGTGTTTCGCGCATGGCCCCCGCAAACGCGTTGGGCGTCACGCGTGTTTGCCGCTTGGGGTAGAGCATGACGAGACGCCCATCCCTCAAATAGCCGAGCGACTGGTAGTTGGCGACGAAGGCGCGCTCTTCCCCCTCGGGCAGGCGAAAAATGTCCTGTCCGAAAAATTTGCTTTCATATTCGAAGCCGAGCCTTCCCAGCAGGGTAGGGGGAATATCCATTTGGGACATTAAACGTTCAACATACTGGGGGGTTATATGGTAGGGCGCATAAAACAGTAGTGGAATCCGGTATTTGTCTATAGGCAACTCCCCTACCCCCCGCGCATTGGCGCCGTGGTCCGCCGTAAGGACAAATAAGGTGTCTTTAAACCAGGCCGTCTTTTTAGCCTCGTCTATAAAATGGCCTATGGCCCAGTCGCTATATTTAACCGCACCGTTACGCCCCGTACCGGAGGGAATATCAATACGCCCCTCCGGGTAGCTATAGGGCCTATGGTTGCTGGTCGTCATAATGTGGACGAAGAAGGGTTTGCCGTCTTTGTGCAGAGCCTCTGTTTCGCCGAGGGCCAGGTGGAACAAATCCTCATCCGCGACGCCCCAAATGTTTTCATAGTGGATGTTGGCTTTGGCAATGGCCTGCCTGTCGACGACGCGGTAGCCGTTGTTGGCGAAGAAGGCCTGCATGTTGTCAAAATAGCTATAGCCGCCATAGAGGAATAGGCTTTCATAGCCCCGGCTTCTAAAGAGGCTGCCCAGTGAAAACATATGGGTATTGTTAGGGCGTTTCACAATGGACTGCCCCGGCGTAGGCACAATGGACAGCGCCAAAGCCTCCAGGCCGCGCACCGTCCTGTTGCCGGTGGCATATACCTGGGAAAAGACCAGGCTCTCCTTTGCAAGCGCGTCGATGCGGGGTGACAGTCCCCGCTCGTCCCCCCAGGCGCCGATGAAGTCCGCCCCGAGGCTTTCGACGCTGATGAGAATGACGTTGAGTTGTTTTTCCTTCTCCGTTGGGCGGATGAGAAAGCGTCGCTCCGCGGGGTTTTCGGAATGCCAGGCGTCCACCGTCAGCGACTGTTTGGCCCTTAGCAGCGCATAGGCTTCGTCCTCAGGGAGGGAGGCATAGAGGCGCAAATAGTCCAACTCATTGTTGCGTACGGCGGAGGCGAACTCATAGAAGCCGTTGCCTGCCAATTCATTCAACACATCCGTTGAGAAGCGGTTTTTCCCGGTAGAGGAAAAGCCATAGAAGAGGAGGAAGGGTAGGGCTAGGGCTACCGTTATACCGGCCATGCGTATTTTCCACCCCAGGGGTGCAGCGAGGCTGTTCCACCGGTGCCGGAGCAAAAACCATGTGAGCGCCAGTGTGGCGAAGGCCACGAGCAGCAGAATTTTCCCTGTGGAATAACTCTCCCAAATATTGCCTAAAACTTCATGGGTATAAAACAAATAATCCACGGCGATGAAGTTGAAGCGGCTTGAAAATTCTTCCCAGAAAAACCATTCGGCAACAGCCGTCAACAAAAGGGCAAACACAAAACTGCAAAGCAGGAGGCCCACCCCAAGCCTCGAAAGCCGCCATTTCGCAGCGCGGTTTGGCAAAAGCGCAAGGAAGAGGAGCCATGGGGCGAGCACAAAGGGGAGTGTCAGCAAGTCATAGGCCGCACCCATGAAGAAGGCGAAAAACAGCTCATGCCATTTCCCCGTCACATCCGAATGCATGGACAAAGCGATGCGCGTCAAAAATGAAACGGCAAGGAACCCCCCTGCCAATTCGCGGGTAATGCCGAAGCGGGCGCAAGCGGAGCGGAGGCGGTAGAGGAGGGGAGGAGGGGAGGGGTTAGGGCTATGGTGATAAGGCGGCATGGTTTTCTAAGCCTTATAGGGCCTATGCTAAACGGCGCCCACAAAGCAATGAGGGTTGTCCAAGCATTTACTGTTTGTTAGCAATGAGGGGGTAAAGAAAAAAGGTTACTCTCCCAAAAATGCTTTTTTTGACTTAGAAAAATACTCGGTGTTTCACAAAAGTTGTTGTTTTTTTCGCAAGAGCATATGTTTGACACACCGGCCGACCTCTTGTTTTGAAGGAAAATGACGCATGAAGCCCAAAATGGCGCTCTGTTTGCTGACTTGTCTGTTTGTCCACACAGCCCTGGCGGCGGACCCTTTCCAGCGTGGCATGGATGTCGTTCCTCTCAAACTGACGCCGACTTTGGACTCAGGCCTCATTCTTGAGGCCGTAGAAATGCAGCAGGCGGGCACATGGAGCCTACGTCTTTTGGGGGACCTTAATTTTGTCCCTTTCTCCATTAAATTTGGCGGTGAGCGTGTGGGCAGTCTCATTCCTTTTCGTGCGGACGTACACCTTTTTGCGAGCTATCAACCGCTTTCTCGTTTGGAGCTTGCCTTGGACTTGCCTTTGACGGTCTACCAGTCGAACAAGTTTGAGGTATTTGAGCAGTATGGTTTTTTTCAGAGGGCGCCGGCAGCGGCGGGGCTGGGCGATTTGCGTCTGATGGGCCGTTATGCCATTTTGACGCAGGAGCAATTTCCGGTTGCGCTGGGAGCTGTGCTTGAAATACGTGCGCCCACGAGCAACACCAACAATTTTCTAGGGGAGAAGGGGTTTGTTTTTGCGCCTCGGGCTGCGCTGGAGCGCGCTTTTGGGCCCCTACGTATACTCGGCAACATTGGCTGGCGTCTGCGCACCAAGCCTGGGCAATACCTCAACCTTTATGTAGGCCAGGAGTTTATGATGGGTTTAGGGGCCATTGTCGACTTAGGGGGCGGGCGTATTTTTACTAAAAACCAATTATTAGCGGAATTTAACCTTGTAACCTCCGCTGAAGCCCCCTTTAATTTTGACTATGCGGACGCTATAAAGACGCCGATGGAGCTGATGTTGGGCTATAGGGCGCAGCTTTATAAAAACTGGCTGCTTCAGGTGCACCTGGGCCGCGGCGTGGTGGGCAAAAACACGGGCTATGGCCGGGAGACTTTTCGCATAGGCCTGGGTTTTGGCTACCAGCACTTGGCGGATCCTGACAGAGACGGCGACGGCATTCCCGACAGTGTGGATGCTTGCCCGGATGAGCCGGGCCCCAAAGAAAACAACGGCTGCCCCTATCCCGACAGGGACGACGATGGTGTGCCGGATCACCTCGACGCCTGCCCTGACATTCCTGGGCCCACGGAATATGACGGCTGTCCTGACACGGATGGTGACGAAATTCCGGACCATCTGGACAAGTGTCCATTGGAGCCGGGCATTCCTGAGCTGGACGGTTGTCCGCCGCCTCCTGAGGAAGACGAAGTTGCCCTGGAGTCGGACCGTATCCGTATTCGGGGGACCATTCTTTTTGACACGGCGAAGGACAGCATTAAGCCTGAGAGCTTCAAGTTGCTGGACGGTGTGGTGGAGCTGCTCAAGCGCTACCCTGAAGTCGGCCCTATTTCCGTTGAAGGCCACACCGACAATGTTGGCAGCCGCCCCTATAACCTGGATTTGTCCAACAGGCGGGCCAAGTCTGTGGTGGACTACCTGGTTAGCCAAGGCATAGAACCTAGCCGCCTACAAAGTGTAGGCTATGGTTTTGATAAACCCGTAGCCCCCAACGACTCCGCCCTAGGGCGCGCTAAAAACCGCCGTACGGAATTTCTTCTCAAGGAAGCCGGAGCGCCTGAGCTGCCTGAAAAGGCAGAGTGAGACGGGGGTTGACCGGCCAAGCCCCAGGGGTATTTGGCCGGTACATTCTACAGCAGGGGGGGGTAGCCCTCTAGAAGCATAGGCGAGGGGCAGGGGAGTTGAGTTAGTGAGGGGAATATGGCAAAATGGGGACGTAGGGCTGTTCTTTGAAAAGTGAAGAGTGAAGTTAAAGAATAAAGTTTTAAGGGGGCGACAAGGTTTCGACGGGGCCTGGAGGTTTTGGGGAGCGTGCCGAGTGGGCTTTCACACTCGTCAAATACGGAAGCAAAAACACAAAAGCCAACGACAACGTTGAGCTGGCACTGGCTGCCTAAAAAGCGCCTTGCCCGGACTGTTTGCCATTGCCTGCGGGCAAAACAGTCTGCCAACCAGCGGGCTGGCTTCGCCGTTGCACCCGGACAGCGGCGAGGTGAGACAACTCTGGGATGGCATGTGGTTGTTGCAGGCTGACTTGCAACCCATGGGCCACAACCACAAACGTCAGCTACGCACGTAGCGCCTCAACGCCAACATTTCTCGGACGCGGGTTCGATTCCCGCCGCCTCCACTCAATAACAACCCCACCAAGTCCCATAAATCTTATGGGGCTTTGTATTTCAATGCGCTCGCTCTATGCATACCAACGTTTTGTTGGCATGTTCGCGGGCATTCAGCCTTTCGGAAAGTGGATACCAACCCAAGAATCAGGTGGGGAGCATGAAACTCACAGACATTTTTTTTTGCACAGAATTTCAGAAGTTTATCGTTAGGTGGATGGGTGGATGGTCCAAGACGGACGGCTTCCGTTACCGAGCTTAACGCTCGGCCAAAGGCGCACAAGTTGTTGTTGAGAAGTGAGGGGGCTTGTCATGCCCCCCCCGGCAGGTAGGCCGAGGGTGGAAAAACAAAACGAGCGTGCACCCAGACGGGCGATTTTCTCTTGAGAGCGAACAGGGTGGGGGCTCTATGAAATAACAGCAAGGAAACCGATGAAAATCGCCACGGCAAACAACACCGTAGGAAAATAATACAACGCTTCCACTTCGGCAAAAGCCTTGCGCACCGGAGCAAAACAAACCGGAACAATCCCAACAAAAAAACCGATTCCACTGCCGACCAAAGCACCAACAGCTGCTTGGAACCACCCACCAAGCAACCAGGATTGCTTCATAACCGAGGCAACAACAGCCCCCACAATACCCCCAAGAGCTGCAAAAGCCAAAATGCCGTTGAGCACCACCATGGGGTTGTTCCCTTCTTGGTCCACGAAAGCATTTCTCCAAAACCACAGGCTGAGGCCACCTTGGAGGAGAAGAAGGAAGAGGGAGATGAGCAAAATGTAGATAAGCAAGTCCACAAGCTCTCCTTGCCTGGACGCAACTGCTTCAGGACACATTATGACACCTCTCCACTTGGGGAGCAAACAAGCCCTATATGAATTTCTAAAGCGGTTTCCAAACGAAGGCCTTGCAAGAAAGCACCTCGAAAAAAACGCTGAAAGAGAAACCGGGCTCAGAAAGGCGCTGGCAAAACAGCTAACATCAGGTAGCGAAAAACTTGCCGTGACAACACATTGATCAACAATATGGTTTTCGTCAGTTCGATTCCCGCCGCCGGGCAGTTGCCTATTTGCAGCTTGACAAGGCGTTTCTCCTGCCATATTATAAGCATACTTATTATAAGTGCACTTAAGATATGGAGCTAACACTATGGAATTAAAATGTAAACTGACAATAAACGCCACCCGGGAAGCCATTTGGCCCTATTATGCGGATACGAGCAAGCGTTCCATTTGGGAAGAAGACTTGGAAAGCCTTGTTTTGGATGGTGAAGCCAAGGCCGGAACAACCGGCAGAGTGAAACTCAAAGACATACCGGAAATGGCGTTTGTGCTGACAGAAGTGATAGAATATGCCTCCTATTGCGACAGAACAGATGTTCCCGGAATGGGAAGTCTCTTCTTCAACCACAAAATCTCGCAAGAGAATGGAAAGACATACATTCAGCACAGCGTTCGTCTGGAAAAGGAAACATTCACAAAAGAAGATTTGGGGTTCCTCAACGGTGTATTCGCCGACGTTCCCGGCGCTATGATGAAGATTAAACAGGAGGTTGAAAAATAATTGGAATTTCCATCAGAAAAATTCAAAAATAATTCCGACGCTTCCACCGGCTTTATTTTTATTCGTGCTTATAACAAATGGCACACAACCATCAAACACAAATTGAGGGAGATGGGAATAACACACCCTCAATTTGTGACGATGACTGTTTTGAATTTTCTCAACCAATTTGATGAATTTGTGACGCAATCCAGCATTGCAAAGATGGCGGATATGGATGTGATGTCGGTTTCGCAAATTCTTCGCGGGCTTGAAGAGAAGGGTTTTTTGAAAAGAACGGTTCATCCCAAAGACACAAGAGCCAACGCTGTTCAGCTTCTTGAGAAAGGCCAAGAGGTGATGAAGCGCGCTTTGCCGATGGTAGAAAAAATCGACGAAGATTTTTTCGGTGTTTTGGCGGAGGATGAAAAGACATTTCGGCGTTTTCTTCACCAGTTGATTTAGGAACAGAAGGCAGCGAAGCCGCAGGAAAAAGCAGACCGGCCATCTTATACGTGTAACATTTAGATGCTTCATACGTACTTAGATTATTTCGCGTAGAGCTGGTTTTCTATTGTGCGAGTATTTTTAAACAGGAGGTTGTCATGAGAGGTGTGTTAGCGCATGCTTTGGGCTGTTTCGGCATTTTGCTGGCTGTTCCAGCCTGGGCGCAGACAGCGCCGCCTGAAACCATTATTTGCCCCGAACCTGTGCCCCCTGTGGCCGGCGCCTCGTGTCCGCAGCTGCGGACCATCAGCGTCTATGACGGTTCCCTGGCCCCTGCGGCATATTCCACAGACAGGAGCGCAAGCCTTTCCGGCAATTCCATCTCTGTGCTTGGCGATGTTCCGGATTTGGTTTTGGTTTGCGGCGCATATAACTTTGCGGACTTCGAAGAAGTGGGCGGCAATGAAGGGAATGCGGTTTTCATCAGAGGCATTAGCGGCCTGAGTCAGATTTTGCTATATGGTGGCGACTCCCGCAATGGCAACATCACCAACAACAGCGTGAGCATTGCCTATAGCGAGATTTTGGACGATGCTTATATTTTCGGCGGCAACTCCTACTATGGCAACGTCACGGGCAACAGCCTGGACATTGCGGACAGTGGGATATCAGGCACCTATTTTCGCGGCGGCAACTCCTACTATGGCAACGTCGCGGGCAACAGCCTGAGCATTGCGGACAGTGAGATATCGGGCACTCACCCCTATTTTTTCGGCGGTTATTCCGAGGTGGGCGACGCTATGAGCAACAGCGTGGGCATTGCCGATACGAAGATCTCAGGCAATAACCCCTATATTTATGGCGGCTATTCCTCCGACGGCAACGTCTCAAACAACAGTGTGAGCATTGCTGATACGAAAATCTCCAGCAATCACCCCTATTTTCTCGGTGGTTACTCCGATACGGGCGACACCACGAACAACAGCCTGAGCATTGCCAATAGTGAAATTTCCATGGATGCCCCCTATTTTTTTGGCGGTTACTCCCATGAGGGCGACGCTAGGAATAACAGCCTGAGCATTGCCGACAGTGAAATTTTGGGTGAGAGGCATAGAATTCTCGGTGGCGTCTCCGGCTCTGGCAACGCTACGAATAACAGCGTGAAACTCAGCGGCACGTTGAAGCTTGGCATAGGCTCCTTGATGAGTGGAGGAAATAAAACGATGGCGCCTCCTATTCTGGATTGCGAGGCCGACAAAGACTGCTTCACCGGCAACACCTTGAGTTTGGACAACTACAAGCGCAGCGAAGTGACGGACTTTGGAACGGTTGGGCACTTTGAGTCCTATGAATTCCTGCTCTCCGCCGATTCGCAGCCTCTGAGGGCGGACACCGTGCGCTTCACCCCGGCAAACGGCGTGCCGGCCGGCGCGGTTTCTGCCGTCACCTCCATCACCCTCGCTCCCGGCTATGCCCCGGCGGTGGGGACACGGATTCCCCTTATTTGCGCGTGCACCTTTGAAGGCGCTATTGCCAACAACGGACAGAGCCTGAGCGGAAGCGGGCACACTTTCTGGCTGTCTCAAGGAGCAAACTGCATCTATGCCACCGTCGATGAAATCGGCAGCGGCGACGACTCCGAGACAACAGACTGTGGCAGCAGCAATGCCGAAACAACGGGGAATAAGGCCGAAACCGACCCGCCTGACAAACCGAAGAAAAGCTCGGGCTGTGGTTGCAGGGCAAGTGGAAATTCCTCGGTTGCCGAGCTTGGTTTTGTGCTGTTATGGGCGTTGCTTGCCCGGCTTCGCCGCCGCAACATGGCATAACAACAGGCTTTAGGGGGGGTATATGCTCCCCCTCTCATCCATCCGTTTGAGCGGCTGCAGCCACTTTGTCCAGGAACTTTTGGCGCTTGGCGTCCGTCATTTTGGTTTGCGAACGGGTCCAACTCAGCTCCAGAGTACGGGTAACACGGACCCCACAGAAGTTTAAGTTAGCGATTTTCATTAACCGGGTAGGGGAGGTAAACCGAAGTTTAAACCACCAGGCGGGGCCGTCATAAGTCGCAATCAGTGTGGCCGTACGTCCCTTCAAATGTTGGGTGGTACGCAACATGGCGCCTATGCCCTTAAGCTGATAATTATAGGCGAAACCGGGGGTGAAGACGCGATCAAACCAACCTTTGAGCAGGGCGGGCATGTTTTCCCACCAGCAAGGGAAAATAAAGACCATATGGTTGCACCAGCCTACCAGTTCCTGACTGCGCTCAATGACCGGATCAGGCGCCATGCGGGCCCGGTAGCCGAAGCGCAGGACAGGATCGAAGTCGAGTTTGCCCAGCTCCAAGGTTTCGACTTCACGGCGTGTTCGGTCAACCCCGGCGACATAGGCGTTGAAAATGGCTTGGCTGAAGCTTTGGGAATCCGGGTGCCCCAGGACGACGAGAATACGTTTTTTTTCAGGCATGCGGCTCTCTCTTTCTATGCCACGCTGAAAACCTTTGTTAGGCTTAAACCCATGAAATGACATATTCCATGGGCTCTCTAACATAAAAGTCCTTTAATATTTTAAAGTTACCTTCAATACCCAATTCTTTGCAGCTCAATTCAAAGTGGCAAAGAGCGATTCCCATGTCAATGGTATCAAACGCTGGATAAGGTTTTTTATAAAAGTGCAACATATTGTTTTCAAGCAGCACACGCCATTCCTGTTTGTTGTTGGCCGAAGGCGCCAGACGAACCATTTCAAGAGGCGTCAAAAAATGTCCTGCTTGGGTTTCTGTGAGTGGATTGTCGAAATTCTTATGAAAAAAAAGTTCCCCAAAAGGTTTGCGAGACACATGTTTTTTATCTGCTTTTACAATATGCTTCTCAATAAAATTTTTCTTGTCGCTTGCATGGCCTACAGGTGAAACAATTCTTAATTTTTCGTTTTCACCCAGTTGAATGTGTTTTTTGAAGTCGTTGCGACTGAAGGAGCTCCCTAGCCAACAAGTTCCTAAACCTAAATTTGTACAAAATAAAACCGCTTGCTCAAACATATATGCAGCCGCAGTTTCGGCAAAAGGCGCTTCTTCATAAACCAACGCTAAATAATCGTACGCGCCTTGAATCCAACCATAAGTCCCTAGCTTTATTCGTTTTTCTTCGGAATGTATGCCCAGCAATTCTATTCTTGCTTGAATGCCGAAAGGCGCTTGCAGCTGACGGATGTATTGTTTTATTTGAGCAAGCGTTTCATCGTCCAAGGGTTTGCCCATATAAGTGCGAACGGAGCGTCTTTTTTGAATGGCTTCTATCATGGTAGGTGAATTCCCTCCTTTCCCGACAAAAATAGCCACAGTTGCAGGCGCGTCAAGGCCCTTCCTTAAGCTTTTTTGAAATTTCAAAAACCCAAAGCTGGTCCTCATGTTGCTGACACCCTCCCCTCAATACCCTTTAGGAGCCAAAAACCGGTGAACCCAATGCGCCATGCGGCTGCCAAACGGTGAAGGATACACCATAGGCTATCTCCTTCACGGTAGCGTTGCTATGACGGCGGCAGCGCGCCGATTAATTCATTTATTCTAATTTAAATTCATCGACGTATTGAAAATTCAAATAGCATCGAATAGCCTGCCGGGCGGAGCTGTTGGCGGCACGGGGATCTCCACCCAATATTGAAAAGAAGGCTATCATGAAGAAGGCTATCACGTCCGTAGTCGTGTTCCTGCTGCTCTTGTGTTCGTTTCCCGGCGCGTTTGCAGCCCAAAAGCTATCCAATTCAAACAGTCGCGGAACCATCGACGGAATTGACACCAATCCCTATGTGGGCGAGCACAACAGCTATGCTTGGTGCAGCGAGCTTTTCCAACAGACGGATGGTGACTATCTCTGGGTAGGCACGAACAGAGATTTGGCCGGCAACATATTGGCGCGTGCTGCAAACCCCACTCCGGGGATGTATACCGTATTCAACATTCCCGAGCCCAGCGGCGACATGGCGGGGAGAATATATAGGCAGAGGGCTTCAGATCCCGACGCCCCGTGGGAGCTTGTGCATGCGAGTCCCATGGTGAGCGGTTTTCGCAGAATGATTGTTTTCAACGAAGATCTCTATGTCCTGGCTGCCACAACGAACAAACCCATAGCGGACTATTCCTTTATTTTGCGATTTCGCAAGGATTTCAAACTGGGTGACAGGCCGGAAATGGTGTTTTGGGAAAACCTGCCCACCGACTCGCATGAGCACTTTAGAGCCGCGACCCTTTCTGACGATAAGTTATACATCGGTACATTTGACTCAAAAATTTATGTAACGGACGGGAAAAACCTTCAAGATCTGATGCCCAATGCGGGGGCCAATTCCGTCGGTTGGTCACTCTATGTTGACTTCGCAGATTTCGGAATACCAGACTCCGTATGGGACATATTGGCCTTCAACGGTTCTATTTATGCATTTTTAGCGGGGCAGGAATTTCAGGATTACCAAGGGGTAGGAGACATTGAGGTGAGGGGTTTTCGTGTTGTCAAAGTGACTCCGGGACCGAACGGATTGGTGGTGGAGGAGATAGTAGGGGAGGCAGGTTCCCCCTATCCCTTTGGTATGGGGCTCCACAAGAACGCCTCGGCTTCCGGTTTCTTGTCCACCTTATTTGGCCAGGACTATGTCTATGTCACCACATTTTCCAGTGGTCCCGCCATCGCTGTTGGGTTTTTGAGGGGTCTCTATAAGGAAGTGTTGAGCGAGCTGTTTTCTCCGGCTCAAATTTATAGGTTTGACGTTCATGACAACTGGGAGGTGGTGGTCGGGGATAGGGTTGGCGAGAATGTCGCCGTCGACGCCAACGGCATAGCGGTTCCTCATATTGGCAACCAGCGTGCGGGGTTTTCTCTTCTGCCCGATGCGCGGAAGAACACCTCGTTTAATCAATACACGTGGTGGATGACCGAGCACGAAGGGAAGATGTACGCCACGACATGGGACATGAGCACCTTCAAGGAAAACTATGCCGTCTTCACAAACCGATATGTGGATACACTTATTGACGGTGCAGCTCCGGTGCTCAATGGACATTATATCGACTTGGCGCGGCTGCATTTTTTGCTGATGCGGGATGCCCATCTCATAGACTTTGATCTATTGGCGAAAGATTTAGACGACTATTTGCTTGGCGTCGAAGGGGTGTCGATTGAAACCGACGACGAGCTCAGACAAGTTGTCCAGGGTGCCGTAGCCACCATCGCGCGGCGCCTGCCGACCCCGGATTTTAGACTGGCCATTCTCTTGTTAATGGACATTATTATCGACGTCATTAACGAGACGGACGCCCCGCGCAGCGCACGAGAAATTACCGCGGACATTGTCGAATATTTTTCCTATACCTCCGAATATTTTGCTGACGCGTCAGATCCGGCCGGATTTGATCTGTTTGCCACGGAGGATGGAACGAGTTTCGCTCCGGTTGTTGTTGGCGGATTTGGGGACAAATACAACTATGGTGGGCGAGTTATGGTTTCATCCGAGCATGGGCTTCATGTCATGACGGCGAACCCTTTTAACGGCGCCCAGGTATGGAGAGCAGATCCCATCAGCTTGGGAATCTACCCGAATGGTCCCCGTGAATTGGCGCTGAGCCGATCAACCGTGGCGCCGATGACGGTTCTCGTGACCGACGCGAGGGCCACAGGGGAAAGGCTTCAATTGAGTTATAACAGCCATCTGGTGGACGTTCAGGTTGTGAGGCGCGCAGTGAGAGATTTCACGGATTTTCAGTGGGACAATCCAAGCGCCTATGATCCAATCAAGGATACAGGTTTTTATACTGTTAACGAAACCAGCACACAGCATCAATCGGATTTATACGACGTTATTTTTACGCCTATTGGCGTAGGGCGGCAAAGCTTGACGCTCCATTTTGAGATTGGCGGCGTTAGAGCATCCAAAACCGTAGAACTGTCGGTTGAACAGCCCGGGACACCCAACAAAATGCCTCTTGCTGAAAGTCTCTATGAGGCCAGTTCTCTCAACAGATCCGACTATGACACAGACAGTTGGTCGGAGTTCCTCGCGGCTTATATAGATGCGCTGACCGTCTACAACACCAACGCGACGCAGGCAGAACTGGACGCTGCTCTGTCAAAGCTCACTCAAACAATGGGCAATCTCGTTCCAGCTCAAGCGCCTTCCGGATATACGGTTGTCAGCAATGAAACGCAATTGAGGAACATGAGCCGAACCGGCAAGTATTGGTTGGCCAACGACATTGAGTTGACCAAGCCCTGGACGCCCATAGCGCTGTTTGACGGTACTCTGGACGGCAACGGAAGAAGCATCCGTGGCTTGGCAGCCAACAATCCCAAACAAAGCGACCAGGGACTGTTCCGCAGAACACGCAACAACGCCCTGATCAAAGATCTGGAGCTGATAGTTGCAGACAGTGGCGTTCATGGCAACTACCGCGTGGGTGCCCTCGTTGGGTGGGCGGAGAATACGAAGATCATGGGTGTTCGCGTTATGATTGGAAACAATGGCGTCACCGGGGCAAGATATGTGGGCGGACTGGTAGGCAAGGCCGACAACAGTATTATTGGCGGTTCTTTCACCTATGGCCCCAATGGACTCATGGAGATTTATGCCAGCCACCCCGAACCCAACAACACTTTTGCAGTCAGGGGAACGGCCCTCACAACCACGCATGTTGGCGGCTTGGCCGGCGAACTTCAAAAAAGTGTCGTCTCCAGTTGCTCTTCCTATGCCAACGCAACCGGCTATATGGGTGTTGGGGGGTTGGTTGGGAATGTGCAGGCCACAGGCATTGAAAACTCATTTGCCCGTGGATATGTGCTGGGCCAAACGCAGATTAGCGGGACGAAGGTGAGCTATGGTGAAGGCATAGGCGGCCTTATCGGTATTGTGGGTGGGGCGTCAGCGATTGAAAACGTCTATGCCTCCGGTATTGTGGAAAGTGCAGGCAGCCGACGTATTAACCCACTGGTAGGCTATGTTTCCTCGCGTTTGCTGACTCGGGGAATGAGCTTTTATGACACCGATGTTGCACAAAAATCCACCACAGCGACGCAAGACATGAGCAACATCGACTTGGGCAAGCTGAAAGGTGAAAGCACAAAAAACATGAAGACCGTGAGCACCTTCACACGGGGGGGCAGCACTTGGGACTTTGATACCATTTGGGATATAGGATGGTTCAACGGGACTCCCGCCGAGACGCCGACCTATCCCTATTTCATGCTGGCCATTGCGCTTCAGTCGGCCCCGCCCATCATTCGTGGGGTTGTGACGGGCGCTTCAACCATTACAGGGGTTGGCACCAGCACCAACGCGCTGATTAGCGTTGCATTGCCCAATGGCGCCACGGTGGAAACCCAAACGGACCCAAGCCTTGAATGGTCTGTTGCTGTCCCGCGCAGCTTAACGCTGGCCGAAGGCGATGAGATTAGGGTGACTCAGCGTGAAGTGGGCATGCCCGAGAGCGATGCGTCGGTGGCTCGCGTTGAAATAGAGCGCCCCATCAACATTTCCGCAGGAATAGAAACTGAAAACCTCAGCAACAAGGACACAGGTGTCGATCTCGTTGGCGATGTTATAAAATATTCCATAACCCTCTCCAACGATGGCAACGAAAAGGACAGTGCGGAGCACTTGCAAGTTGTCGACCTGCTGCCGGCCAGCGTTACATGGATGCCGGACAGCGTGCGTTATATTTCAGAAAATGAGGAAGGTGTTGAAGTCGTTGTGAGTATCCCGAAGAACAAAAGCGCCGTCAGCGTACGCGGGCATAGCTTTGACGCCAAATCGCGCAAACTGGAAATAAGACTTGGTAACTTCAAGTTGTCGGGTGGGAGGAAAGGGGTTGTTGAATTCAGCGTACGCGTCAATGCAAAAGCCAAGGGCAAGGGGATTCCGCCGAGGAAAACCCAGGTGACAGCGCACAAAGTCAGCAAAACCTCAAAAAACAATCACAGCAAAGCCGACGTGTTGGTGGAGCGCCTGCGCATAAGGCGCTAAGCGGCTGGCAATGCATAGGGGTCGGCTATGCCCTAGGGCAGAGCAGGGTGGGCTATTGTATTTATGGCTAAAAAAGAGGTATTTAAGGAGGAGGTACCCAGGAAATAACCCTAGACTAACTCTGAAAAATAAAAATGAAATATGACAAAATTTTTGCCGAATTAGAAAAACATAAAGACGACAAACAAGCCGAAAAAATGTCGGCTTATATGCGAAATATATTTCCATTTTTGGGTATTCCAAAACCGAAGCTAAAAGAATTAGAAAAGTTATTTTTCAAAGAATTCAAAAAAGCAGATTTGGATTGGGATTTTGTGAACGCCTGTTGGGAAAAGGATTATCGTGAAGCCCAATATGTTGCCCTGGATTATTTGAGAACCAAAATCAAAAAATTGACGAAGGACGACTTGCCCAAATTGCAAAAACTGATTGTCCGAAAATCCTGGTGGGAAACCATTGATACTCTTGACGCTTTTGTTGGAAGTATTGTTTTGAAACACCCGGAGCTGGAAAAAGAAATGCTGGTTTGGTCTCAAAGCGAGAACATATGGCTTCGACGGACAGCCATTGATTTTCAGCAGGGATATAAAGACAAAACACGTGTTGAATTGTTGGAAAAAATCATTGTCAACAACCTTGGCAGCAAAGAGTTTTTTATCAACAAGGCCATTGGTTGGAGTTTGCGGGAATATTCAAAAACAAATCCATCTTGGGTGAGAAGTTTTTTGAAAAAACATGGCAATGAATTAAACAAGTTGTCTGTCAAAGAGGCTGGGAAATATCTCTGAATGACGGGGCGCGTCCATTCTCGCCTGGAATGAGCGCCTCCTCCGTGAAGGCCGCCCATGTGTGTAACACTTTGTTAGCTGGCTCATATACAAAAAAATTTAAAAGCCTCCTCTTCTGTCGCCGCCGCTGCTTCCCCACAGATGGAGTCCTCCCTCCATTCCCTTAACCAGGGCGGCGCCCCCCTCGACACCCCCACCCGCGCCTTTTTTGAGCCCCGCTTTGGCCAGGACTTCAGCCAAGTGCGCCTTCATAGGGGTGACAACGCTGCTCAAATGGCTGAATCCCTCGGCGCCAAAGCTTTCACGCTGGGCAACAACATTGCCTTGGGTGCTTCCGGCAGCTTTGCAGACCAAAAGCTCTTGGGGCACGAGCTTGCGCATGTCGTTCAGCAACGCAGCATGGGTGGCGACGCAATGCAGCCAAAGCAGGTTCAGCGCCAAGAGAATTCCCCCAAGCCTGGGCTTCCAAACAGAGTCCAAGACTTGGCCGGTTTTTTTTCATCGAACTGTTTCGACGGCAAAGATGCAAGCAGCGACACTGCCTACGACAGAATGCAGCGAATACTCAAGGCCACGGAACACTGGGCTGTACCCGGGCTGAAGACAGGTGGAATCGTTGATGGATGGCATGACGAAGGCTTTGGCGGGCTGTTTAAGGATCCGCACGAATCCAGCGATAATCAAGTGGGCCACTTCCTAACCGCCGTCAACTTAGGCCTCCATCCCGATTTTGTATCCAAACCCAACGAAAAAGTCATTTCAACATGGAGCATGTTGCGTGGCATAACGCCAACGGTTGTGCCGTTGCCGCTGGTTACAAACATCAGAGACATGCTTGCTGTCCCTGCGTCGGTCAGCGATGAAGAAGTGGCGATTCGGTTGATGGTTGGGCACGAAAAGACGCCGGACTTATCCATAACAGAACCGCTTGCATTTTGGACGCAATATAACGCAGCCACCAACGAGGATGTTCAAACTTTCAAGCAAGCCAACGCGGCACTGGGAGAGAACCCCAAGGAGCTTAAATTGGGTGCTGCGTTGGAAATTCTGAAACCTAAAGAGAATGAGGACGGGACGACGACCGGAGGCATTGCCGTGAATTCCGATCAAAAAGGCAATTCATATCAAGACTTATTATTGAGTTTGGCGGGTTGGCGTCTCGGGGGGGATATCCGAAGGGGAAAATTCAATGCAAGACAAGATGTTGCGGATTGGATTCAAACCCATCTGTCTCAATGAGGCACGCAAGCGAGCAAGCGCGCGAAGACTTAAGACAGGCACGTGACAAACAGCGGCGCAAACAGTCCGCTTAGGACAAAAGCAAGCTGGTATTTTTGGACGAGACGTGGCTTCCTCCCTCAGCTGCCACGCCACGGCTTACCAATAACCCCTTAAGGAACAGAGATGGGAGATTTAAGTTTAACATTAGCTTAAATTTGAATATAAATATATTTAATTGTGCGAATAACTGTCTTGTGCGTCATAATGCCAAAAAGAAAGGACGGACCCGCATGCGCATGAGAACAGGCTGGACAGCCATACATTTCTTGAAGGTGTTTTTTGGGCTAAGGTGGGTTCATTCGGCGATGGGAATTTTTCTCACGCTGGGTATTTTGGGCGTAGCTGTTCCCGCGGAGGCTGTGCCGATTCGTGGCAACACGCCCTGGTCTGTGCTGCTGTGCAAGTTTCAAGATCAGAGGGACTTTGCGAGCAAATGCCAGACAAACTATGTCTGGCGACAGGCCGACCTGCTGGACTATGTCTGCGTCACGGAGGCAACCCGCAGGCAGGTGGCGGAGGACAACGCGGCCAAAGTTTCGCGTTGGGTGGTGGGCGCCTATGGTTCGCATACTTGCAAGTCAGGTTATGTTTGGCGGGAGGCTTTTGTTGGGGATGACGTCTGCGTCACCACCAGCCAGCGTACGCAGGCCGCCAATGACAACAAAGCCGCCGCCTCGCGGATTGCCCAGAAATATGACATGGACTATTTCATTAAATTCTTCACTCAGGCCAATACCGACGGGGTAGCTGGCTATTTGGCGGACCAGTCCGGCGGGTTAATTTCGCTGAGTGGTTCGGCCGTGCGGGGGTGGTATACCCTGCCTTATACCGCTGCACAAATGATGTTTCCACCTACGCAGCGCGGGCCACGTGCTCAGCACTGCATCGACGCCGCGAAGAAAGGGGGCTATAGCGTTCCGAGCAACCATAGAATTATCGTTATTTTTAGCCATATCATCGACAATGGCGCCGAGGACGCCCGTGTGACGCTCGACTACAACGGATGGAACGTCGGCACTGCCGCCCATGAGATGCTTCATGTCTATGGCTTAGGCCATGGGTTCTCCGACGATACCACCTATAGGAACGCGTGCTGGGCCAAAGCCGGGGAATATGATGACCCGTGGGATGTGATGGGCAACCAAGGCGCCTATAGTTTTAAAACCAGCATTTTTGGGGACAGTGGGGTTGGGCTAGGGGGCTACCAACGCGACAAGTTGGGTTGGTTGCCGCGCAACCGGGTATTCACCATGGGGGCCGACGGAGTTGCTTCAAGGACGCTGAGCCTTGCGCCGCTGGAGGCCCCATCGGCATCTTCGGGGCCATTGTTGGTGCGCGTTCCTTTTGAGCCGGCAGATCCATTCCGCTATTATACCGTCGAATACCGTCGTAAAGTCAATTGGGGCAAAGGCTTTCATGAGGAGAAGCAAGTGCTGATACGTGAAGTGAAATATGGCACCCCCTATCTCCTTCGTACCGGGCCTAAAGGTGGACCCATAGCATCGCTCAACAAGAACGATGTGCAAATTCGTATCAACAGCATGACGGACACGGCTGCCTCCGTCACCATTACCACCAACATCGTTCAGCGTTGCCTCGTCGGCTATGTCTGGCGGGAAGCCAGAGACAGCGACCGCGTTTGTGTCACGCCGGCCACCCGCGCGCAGGTAGCAGCGGACAACGCTGTCAAAGCCTCGCGTTGGGTGGTGGGCGCCTATGGTGCACATACCTGCAAGTCAGGTTATGTTTGGCGGGAGGCCTTTCCGGGCGATGACGTCTGCGTCACCACCAGCCAGCGTACGCAGGCCGCCAATGACAACAAAGCCGCCGCCTCACGCGTCAACCCGGCGCAAAATGTATTTGGTCCCAATACTTGCAAAGTGGGTTATGTCTGGAGGGAGGCGGACCTATCGGACTATGTCTGCGTTACGCCGGCCACCCGCACACAGGTAGCTGCGGACAACGCTGCCAAAGCCTCGCGTTGGGTGGTGGGCGCCTATGGTGTGCATACCTGCAAGTCAGGTTATGTCTGGAGGGAGGCCTTTATCGGCGATGACGTCTGCGTCACCACCAGCCAGCGTACGTTGGCCGCCAATGACAACAACGCCGCCGCCTCAAGGGTCATGCCCTCCCCGGTAGCCCCTGCTAGCCCCCCTCTGGATTGTTCCCGTTGCCGTTCAGACTGTTATCCCAGCTGCTGCCCCCCCGTCTGCTGCCCCCCCTGAGGTTGACAAGCTGCCTTGCCCCTGGCAAGCTTTCTGCTTTGACGCCAAAAGCGTCAGAGCAGCGAAGGGGCTTGGGGACTTCTGTCGAAAAAAGGAGATATTCAAGATGAAACAGCTTATTGCCTGTTGTGGAATAGATTGTGAGCATTGCGATGCCCGCAGGGCTACCCTCGCCAACAGCGACGAATTACGTGAAGAAACCGCCCAAAAGTGGCGTCTCATGTATAACTCGCCCGATATTTGTGCAGAATCCATCAACTGTATGGGCTGTCGTGTGGATGGGCCCAAAATTGCCCACTGCAACCAGTGTGAAATCCGCAAATGCGTACAAGAAAAAGGTTTGAGCACCTGTGGCGATTGTGAGGAATGGAGCACTTGCCCCATTGTCGGTTTTGTTCTTCAGAATGTCCCAGGCGCGAAAGAGAACCTGGTGAAGTCTCAATAACCAGAAGGGTGCCCAAACGGATATAAAATGGCCGAAGCCACCCCCAAGGCGGTGGGCAGCCTGCGCGCTGAGCATTTGCGAGAAAGTTTTTTGTGCGACATAGCAAATCCCCAAGGACAGCCAGGCGCTGAAGGCCCCATCCACAAAGGAGGCGCTGGGCGTCTGCTGAAGCCGGTGTGCTCTTCATGAGACACCGCTTTTCCCTTTTGACAGCACTTTCAAAACATACCGCTACTGCGGGTTATATGGGGAATGGAGGGTGTATGAATGACAGGCGGCTATTCGCAGAACGGCCATCGCCTTCTTGGGAGCCGTTTTCTCTTGGACAGTGTGGGCTCAAGAAGTCAAGGAGTTGGAGCCTCATGTGCACGTTGTCGTAACAGCCTCACCGCTAAGCATACACTTGAGATGGGAACCCTTCGTCTATGCTAATTCCATAACCATCTCTCGTTGGGTGCCGCCCGATACGGCTTGGGTGACTTTGGGCAGCGTGGCGGCGACCGCAACCTCCTATACGGACACCAACCTCAGTTTGGGCACTCTGTTTGAATACCGCATTCAGAAAATGCCCAGCGCCCATGTGTCGGGCGTTACCTATGTCACAGCGGGCATGGACGTGCCTTTTGACGAGCAGCCAAGAGGCGTTCTCATTCTCGTCGACAATGCCCATAGGACGGCCCTGGCCAGCCAGTTGAGTCGACTTGCCACGGACATGGAAGAAGGCTGGTGGGTGCAGACGGAAGGCGTCAGCGCCACGGCTTCGCCTTTTGTCACAGCGCCTACTGTCGTTGCAGACAGAGAAGCTTATCTCAGAGAGTTGGAGTCGGACGATGGTTATGCTTTTACTTTTGCAATTGGCGGTGGCTCTGCTCAAAGCGTGCAGGGCGGACCCGGCACCTTGGATTTTGTCATCCGCAAACCCAAAGCCGTTTTTATGGGCCTGTTCGGCTCCTATTTCGGAGACTGGGGCTCTGATGCGGGCTTCTCTGTTGTCTCCCGGAACGGGGTTGGTTTCCATGTGGACAGCCCGGCCCTATGCCCAAGTGCTGTCTCAGGCGGCTTTTTGCCGGTTTGGGCGCTCTTGTTGGTTTGCTCGGCTCATAGGCGTCGGCGTTGCTAAAATCCCCCGTCCACGGTGTTCCAACCCCCTGAGGGGGGGGTCGCCGGTATTTTTAAGGAAATTTTAGAGGAAATGAGGATGGAATGGATTGAAAAATATGACTAAAAGTCTCATCAGCCCCTAGGCAAGCCTTGGGGAGGTTTGTAAAATGCTAAAGCATCCATTCTACAAAGCCTACAACCTACGGCCAGTGTTTCCGGGCAGCCATGAGGTGGACAGTGCGGGTTAAAGGACAGGCCTATCGTTCCATTTGTTTAGCCGCGGACGGTATAGGGATAGAGGTTATAGATCAGACTCAGTTACCGTTTCATTTTCAGGTAGTGCGGCTCGAAAGTTTAGAGGAGGCCGTGGGGGCCATTTGCCGGATGTTGGTGCGTGGCGCGCCGCTGATTGGCGCCACAGCCGCCTATGGTATGTGTTTGGGATTGCGTCAGTCGAGTTGTACTCAAGCCCTGGAGGAGATGGCGCGTCGGCTGATGGGCTGCAGACCTACAGCCGTCAACCTCCGTTGGGCAGTAGAGCGGATGCTGGGTTGTTTGCGGCCCCTGCCCGAAGAGCAACGGCTGGCCGCGGCATATGGTGAGGCCGGGCGAATTTGCGAGGAGGATGTGGCCGCCAACGAGGCCATTGGCCGCTGGGGCCTCGCCCTCATTGAGGAACGGTGGAGAGAAAAGCCCTCGGGCGAACCGGTTCATATTCTCACCCATTGCAATGCCGGCTGGTTGGCCACCGTTGATTGGGGCACGGCGCTTGCTCCGGTTTATGCGGCAGCGGCCGCAGGCATTCCGGTACATGTATGGGTAGATGAGACCCGTCCCCGCAACCAGGGCGCCCGTTTGACTGCCTGGGAGCTGGCGGCCGCAGGCATTCCCCATCATTTGCTTGTGGACAATGCCGGCGGCCATCTCATGCAGCACGGTCTGATCGATCTCTGCATTGTCGGCGCCGACCGGGTTACGGCTGGCGGTGACGTTTGCAACAAGATAGGCACTTATTTGAAGGCCCTGGCCGCCAGGGACAACCGCGTGCCTTTTTATGTAGCCCTACCGGGCTCGACGGTGGACTGGACAGTGGATGAAGGCCTAACAGAAATTCCCATAGAGGAGCGGGGTATGGAAGAGGTATTAGGCATACAGGGAGAGGATGAGAGTGGAAGCATACGGACGGTAGCCATTGCGCCCCTTGGCACGCCAGCAGTCAATCCGGCCTTTGACGTGACTCCGGCGAGGCTGGTGAGCGGGTTGATTACCGAGCGTGGTATTTGCAGGGCAAGTCGAGAGGGGTTGCTGGGCCTTTATCCGGAGCAGGGGGGATGATGGGGACTTCTATACGGGAGCAGGTATTGGCCACTGCCCGAGAGATGAGCGGCCACGGGCTGAACCAGGGCGCCTCGGGCAACGTCAGCGCCCGCGAAGGCGAGGGGTTTTGGATAACGCCCTCAGCCCTGCCCTATGAGCAGTGCACGCCCGAAGACATGGTATGGGTGGGTAGGGCCAGTCGGATACGGGGGAGGCGCAAGCCTTCAACCGAATGGCGGATGCATGCCGACATTTATAGAGTCTACCCCCAAGCCGGCGCCATCCTTCACGCCCATAGCCCCTATTGTACAACCCTGGCCTGTTTAGAGCGTTCCATTCCTGCCTTTCACTACATGGTGGCCCTGGCCGGCGGCGATTCCATACGGTGTGCCGCCTATGCCACTTTTGGCACGCAGGCCTTGTCCGACACGGTGGTTGAGGCTTTGTGTGAGCGTTCCGCTGTTCTCCTGGCGCACCATGGGATGCTCTGCCACGCTGTGGATTTGGAACATGTCCTGGCTTTGGCCGTTGAAGTGGAGACGCTGGCGCGTATATATTTGCAGGCGCTTTCTGTAGCTGAGCCGCCGGTTTTGTCAGCTGCAGAAATGGCCGAAGTCCTGCTTCGCTTCAAGGACTACAGGCCCTAGAGCGGTTCAAAGTTGAAATGAGCGCAGCCAGACGTCTCATTGGACGGGGGCGAGGCGGAGCCGCAAATATTCTGCTTATGGGTATTCAGTAGAATAACCGATAAACTACAAGCCTACATAGGGGGTAGGCTTATAAACCCCTCCTCTCCAAGCCGCTCTTTTAAGCGGCTTGCCCCCACCCTCCTTCACAGCCGAACGAGGTGTGAAGGTGTGCTACACCCCCTGTTAGGATTTTTTCTGAGCTTCGAGGAGGTTCGATTCGAGCTTGCGGGCCTCGGCGAACATCGGATTGTCCTGGGGTGCGCTTTTCTGAATTGCACGGGCTATTTCGAGTGCCTTGTCCGGATTGCCGAGTTTCGTGTGCGCGAGGGCCAGGTTATAGTGGACACGCCACTCCCCCTCGGGCGCGAGAGGAATGGCCTTCTCAAGCAGCGTAAGGGCCTCGGCGTTTTTCTCTTTTGCAGCCATCTGGATGAACATGCCGGCCAGATTGGTCAACGGTTTCCAGTTGTCGGGAGCGAGCTTTATCGAGTTGCGATAGGCCTCCTCAGCCTCTTTCTCCCGTTTTGGAACGACGTCATAGAGGTTGCCCAGGTGGTACCATGCCTCCCAGCTCTTCGGGTTCCTCCGCAGCAGCTCACAGGCAGCGTTCTCGCTTTTGTCGAAATCCTTGTTGAGGAGTGCCAGGTTCGCCAGGTTGAGCCACCCTTGCTCGTGCTCCGGGACAAGCTTAAGCTCGCGTTCCACATAGTCCATTGCTGTCGTGGAGTCCGAGAGCATCATCGCCGTCGCCATTGCTTTTTCGAGCAGCGCCGGGTGATCGCCACAGTTGCTGAGTGCCGCGTTGGCGATGTCTTGGGCGGCTTTGAACTCCTTGCCCTCGAAGAGCAGATCGATCAGTGTAGCCCACGTTTCGACATTTTTAGGATCGATGTCCCGGGCTGCCTCGAAAGCTCGAATCGCCTTCTCATATTGCTTTGCTTCCCGGTAGGCGTTGCCCAGCATGAAAAGCGCGTCGCGGTTGTGTGGCTCCAGTTTGGTCGCCTCAAGCAGTGCGGCAATTCCCATAGCCGACTCCATGGTTGACCGCTTCGTGGCGACGAGTACCCGCCCATAGTTGTATTGGCAGAAGAAGGCAGAAGGAGCGAGCTCAACCCCCTTTTCGAGGTATTGCAGCGCGGCATCCGGATTGCCTTCGGCCTCTTCCACGATGCCGATCAGCGTCCATGCCATCCCGTTGCCAGGCCCTATCCGAACTGCGGCTTGGGCGTGGATTTTCGCAGCCTCCATTTGGCCTGTGAGCAGAGCAATACGAGCAAAGCCCAGATAGACGCCCACCAACGATGGGTTTCGATTTAAGATCTGCTCATAGAGTTGCGTGGCTTGAACAACCTCCCCCTTCGTGAAGAGCTCATCCGCTCGTTGCAGCAGAGAGGGTGTCTCTGCCGCAGTACCCGACTCTTCCTCATGTTTGAGGAAGAGCCGTTTGGCCTCTTCATAATTTCCCGCTTTCAACTCTTCACTTGCACGCCGATACAGTTCGTTCTTTGCCATAGACAACATTATCCATCAAAATTTATAGGTTGGGAAGCGGAGATTGGCAGCCTAGTTGCCGAAGCCGAACAAACCTTTCACGAGGCCTGCAGCCTTGTCCACGGTGTGTTTGACCTCGTTGACCGCTTTTTCGGCCGTGTTTTTGGCATCGTTGACCGCCGTTTCGGCCATGTGGACAGCCGCGTCGGCTGCCTTCTCGGCCACGTGGACGGCCGCATCCTTGGCCATGTTGCCGATCTGTTTGAGGTCCACCTCGACGTCCACGGAGGCGCCGGCACCGACGCCGAGTGCCGCACCGAGGTTTCCGCTGAGCGTGAACTTGCCATCCTCATAGCCGATTTTTCCGGACGCTGAAGCTTCAGCACCTGCACTCACATAGCCACTTGCCTTGACGCTGAAGGGGCCCGCAGAGGCTTTGATGTCGCCTTCCAATTTGGCAACTGCCGATGCACCTATAGAGCCCTCGGCGACGGCAGTGAGCGGATCTCGGGTGATTTTGGCCGAACCGTTGGCCTCTGCAGACGCTTTGGCCGTTGCTTTCGCATGCCCTTCGGCGGATACGGGAATATCCACGCCGGCAACGTTGAAGTTCGCGGAGGCTTTGCCGGAAATTTCCGCTGTGGCCTCGATACCTACCTTCGCGTTGAAGCTTGCGTCAAGGCCGTTCATGTTGAGAGTGGCTTGTCCGGATGCGCCGGCTGAGATCTCAGCGGAAGCGTTGGCCGCATACTCGGCCTCGCCATATTTCCCCTGAACCTTTCCGGAGGTGCTGGCCTCGGCCTTCTTGGACCACTCCGTGTCAAAATCTTTCTTCAGCTCGGGTTTGATGCCGATGGCCTCAAGGCCCTTCTGGAGAGTGCCCAGTGTTTTGGCGCCATCCTCAAGCTTTTTCTGCGTTTCGGGCTTGAGATTGAACTCCGCCGATCCGGATTTGGAGCCAGACCAGTTATTCTCAAAGCTGTCCTTAGCACTGAACTTGTATTTGTCACCTTGTGTGCCATATTCGGTGAAGTTGCCACTGGCCTTGGCTTCGGGTGAGGCCACCTTTGTTGGCAGTTTGCTGGGCAGATCTAATTTCTTGAGGGCTGCGTCGGTAGCCTTCGTTACGATGCTTTGAAGGAAATTATTGGTTTTCACTATGTCCTCGCTTGGGTATGCAAAAATAAGAGACGTCTAAAAACCATTATCTGAACATCCTACCCATTTGTTGCTTGTAAGTAAGAAATATTTTGTGCGCCTCGTACAATTGAGAGTGATGATCTGCTGTTTGTGGCAACAGATGGGAGATCCATGGCATTTATTTTCGTGTTAAATCAAGAGGTTATGCTGCAAGCCCCATCCATGCCTGCTCAGAAGGCGTTCAAACGCCTCAGACATTTTTTTCATAACTGAGGTTCTCGTCGCTTCCGGTGAAGGGTTTGGGGGGCCTGTCGGGTGGTTTTTGTTTGAAGCTTGCTTGGTTTGCTCTGCTCTGTTGGAAGCCCTCCATGGGATAAAAATTTGAAGCAGCGGCTGCCTTGAGAAAATAAAAAATAACCTGAATATTTTTAAATGGTTTTAGCTAAAATAAACATTATTCATTAAGAATCCGTAGATATGTATATACAGTACGCATAATGCCAATAAAGATGCTTTAAGCGACATTTTTTTGCCAGACATCTGGAAGTATTCACGAATTTAAACTTTCTTTGGTGAGGCTAAAATGATGAAATTTCAAAACGCTTAAGCCGACTCAAAATATTCAAAAATATGATAATGCAATGACGAATAAGGGGGCAGGACAGATGGCTTCCATTTCCATATCCTACAACGCCAGCGGGGAACGGGGGCTCCGCCGTCCCATCTAAAAACCTATGCTGTTACACTGGCATTCAGCAAAACAAAGCCGACCAGGACAGGCTATGGCTTTTGAGGCTGGTCCACCAACCCGACGGCGACGTCACCTATATATACGTCACCTAATATATAGACGGAAAATGACATTTGGCTGAAGCTAGGAGGGACTGGACCGGTTTTATGTTGCATGAAGTCGCTGTGACACATGGGTGGAAATGTAGCACCTTAGGCCCCAAGGCGTCTCTATCTCTGCCGGTTTCCCCTCCCGGTTCCAGAGTCATGGCGAATATCCAGGGTGGAGCATCCTGCCGTGGAGTATCCCGCCAGACCGCTTTCACTTTGACATGATCTCTTCGTTGGACTCGTTTTTGTTCGGGTCATGCACAAGTCTTTCGCGTCGATTATGATGCCGATAGGTTTCGAAATTTATTAGACGAAACCTGCTGTGAATTATAACGCTAACAATGACAACTCGGATTGCCATTCGTAGGAGGTAAGGCATGAAGCCTGCTTTGTCCGAGATGCTGCCTCTTTTTCCGGTTGTTCTTCTTTTGTCCGTGGGTTGCAACCGGGGCACAAAGGCGCCGGCTGACGAGGCGCCTGCACATTTTGAAGAGCGTGATGGTTTGCTTCTCGTGCCGGAACGTTCCCCACTGCGCGAACACCTCGTTGTTGAGGAAATCCATTCAAAACCTGTACGCCATGAGCTGACGCTTCCTGCGAGCATTGAGGCTGATCCGACGAAGATTGCAAAAATTTCTCTTCCATTTGCTGGTCGCATCGCGAAACTTCACGTCCGACTCGGAGATAGAATAGAGCAGGGGGCGCCGCTCTTTATGTTCGACTCGTCCGAATGGGTTGCCGCGCAGTCCGAATACATCAAAGCGCGATCGGCTGAGCGCCAGGCTGAACGGAATTTCCAGCGGCAGAAAGACTTGCATGCCCATGGAATCGTCGCGGCGAAGGAACTTGAGCAGGCAGAAACCGAGCGCGAAATTGTGCGCAACGATCTCTCGGGCGCTGCTGCCCGACTTCGTCTGCTTGGAATAGGCCCCAGCGACGTTGGCAAACCCCTCGTTATCCGTTCACCCATTGCCGGTCGAATTGTCGAGTTGACGACTGCTCCGGGCCAATACCAGAACGATGCCTCCACGCCGGTAATGACCGTCGCAGATCTCTCCGCTGTATGGGTCGCCGCGAGTGTTCCCGAGAAGGACATCCGTTATGTTCGCCTGGGAGAGGAGGCCCTCGTTGCGCTCAACGCCTACCCGGGAGAACAGTTTGAAGGCCATGTCGAGCACATCGGCGAAGTGCTCACGGCCGAGACGCGTGCTGTCAAAGTACGAATCGCCCTCGACAATACCGCTGGACGCTTCAAGCCTGGAATGTTCGCACGCGCCACACTGCGCGGAGGAGAGGTCCACGAGCTGCTCGCCCCCACTTCTGCCCTCGTGCTCCGCGGCGAGCGTACTTTCCTCTATGTTGAAAAGGCGCCCTGGCAATTCGAACGACGCCTAGCCGACATAGGAGAACGAATTGGCGACAGGACATGCATTCTCGCAGGTCTGAGTGAAGGCGAGCGCATCATCACCTCAGGAACAGTTCTGCTGCCATGATTTCGCACCTTGTCTCTGCCTGCCTTTCCCGTCGCTGGATGGTTATTGCCGCCTTCGTACTCATAGCTGTATTTGGTTATTACTCTTTCACCACCCTCTCCATTGAAGCCTATCCCGACATCTCCGACACTCAGGTACAGGTGATAACCCAGCACCCCGGCCACGCCGCCCAGGAAGTTGAAGAGCAGATTACCATTCCAATAGAGAGAGAGCTCAACGGTATTCCTGGGCTGCTGGTGATGCGCTCGAAAAGTACCTTCGGCCTTTCGCTGATTACTCTGGTTTTCCGCGATGGGGTGGACGATTATTGGGCACGGGCGCGAATTCGCGAACGCATTGCCGATGTCACACTCCCCGAAGGTGCAACTCCCGTTTTGGATCCACTCACCTCGCCCATCGGTGAAATCTATCGTTATACGCTCGAATCGAAACTTCGCTCGGCGCGTGAGTTGACCGAGTTGCAGACGTGGGTTGTTATTCCAACGCTCAAGCAAGTCCCGGGTGTTGCCGACGTGACCCACTTCGGCGGAGAAACCACCGAATTTCAACTCGCTATCGATCCGAACAAACTCGCTCAATACAACCTCTCTCTCCAGCAGGTGATAGAGGCGGTCAAAGTCAACAACGCCAATGCTGGCGGCAATATGATTGTACAGGGCGAGCAGGCTGCAGTGGTCCGCGGCATCGGGCTCATCCGCTCACTCGACGATCTCGGAAACATTGTTGTTGCCTCCATCGAGGGAACCCCTATCTACCTCCGGGATTTGGGGCGGCTACAGCTCGGCGCGATGACGCGCAAAGGTATCGCCGGAAAGGATGAGGCGCCCGACGTGGTGGTGGGTGTCGTGCTCCTCCTGCGCGGCGACAATCCTTCGAGAACCCTCAAAGGGGTTCACGCCAAGGTTGACGCACTCAACAATGGAATATTACCCGATGACGTGAAGGTTGTCCCCTATCTCGACAGAACCGAGCTGGTTGGACAGACTGTTGGCACCGTTTCACGGACACTTCTTGAGGGGATGGGGTTGGTTATTATCATCCTCCTGCTTTTCCTGGGGAGTGTGAGGGGTGCGTTGATTGTCGCCGTTACCGTGCCGCTCTCCCTTGCCTCCGCCTTTATCCTAATGGCGTTGACCAACATCCCCGCGAACCTCCTCTCCCTTGGGGCTATTGATTTTGGCATCATCGTTGACGGAGCCATTGTTGTGTTCGAAAGTGTATTGCGTCGGCGCGAGGAAGAACCAGAGGGTGAGCTTGGAGAGGTGCAGGTTCGTGATGCCGCCTTGCAGGTGGCGCGACCGATGTTTTTTGCCACCGCCATCATCATCACCGCCTATCTGCCGCTCTTCGCCTTCCAGCGTGTGGAGCAGAAACTCTTCACCCCGATGGCCTACACTGTTGGTTATGCGCTCACCGGAGCGGCGCTGGTGGCGTTGGCGCTCATGCCCGCTCTAGCCCTCTTTGCCCTGCGCAAGCCGCACCGACCACTCAGAAATATACCGCTCCTTTGGCTGCATGCTCGCTATGAGCAGCTCCTTGCCTGGCTCCTTGAGGCGCCGCGTCGGGCGCTCGTTCCAGGAGCAGTCGCGCTGGTTGTTGCTGGGCTGCTCACAGCCACCATCGGACACGAGTTTCTCCCGGAGCTTGACGAGGGCTCCATCTGGTTGCAGGTGATTTTGCCGTCTGGAATCTCGCTTGAGAAGGCGAGCGAAATGGCTGGGACGCTCCGTGCGGCGACGCGCGAGTTTTCGGAGGTGAAAACGATGGTTACCCAGCTTGGCCGACCCGACGAGGGAACAGATCCATGGACTGCTTCACACATCGAGGCGTTCGTTGGTCTCCAGCCCTATTCGACTTGGCCCACAGGCAAGACGAAGCGCGACCTGGTTGCTGCACTTGAGGAGCGTTATAAGCGAATCCCCGGTCTCACGGTTGGTTTCTCCCAGCCGATGATAGATGGGGTCAACGACAAAGTTTCCGGGGCGCACAGCGAGCTTGTCATCAAAATTTTCGGGAACGACCTCGGAGCAACACGCCATCTCGCCGAAAAAATAGCTACGGCAATTGAGGCAATTCCCGGAGCTGTTGATGTGGCGGTGGACCAGGAGCCACCGACGCCGCAGGTTCAAATTGAAGTCAATCGTGCCGCAGCTGCACGTTTTGGCATCAACGTTTCGCAAATTGGCGAGTTGATTGAGACTGGCATTGGCGGGCGTCCCATCGGAAAAATTTTTCAAGGTGAAAGGCGTTATGACGTTACCGCGCGTTTCATTGAAGACGCTCGTGACAAACCAGAGGCAATGGGCAACTTAATGCTTACCGCTCTCGGTGGCCAACGCATTCCGCTTTCGCAAGTCGCTCAAATTAAGCTGCGCGAAGGTGAAACAACCATCACCCGTGAAATGAACCGACGTCACATGACGGTGCGGCTTAACCTTCGCGGTCGAGATTTATCGAGCTTCCTGAGTGAAGCTCATCACGTACTTGCTGAGATTGTTGACGTGTCCGATCGCTCAATGGAAATTCACTGGGGCGGACAGTTTGAAAACCAGCAGCGTGCGCAGGCACGTCTGGCGGTGATTCTCCCGATGGTGCTCTCACTTATTTTTTTGCTCCTCTATGGCGCTTTTGGCACCTTGCGTCACGCTGCGCTGATTTTGGTGATCGTCCCGCTGGCGCTTCTTGGCGGAATGGCGGCGCTCCATTTGCGTGGGATGACGCTCAATGTCTCAAGCATGGTCGGCTTCATCGCACTCTTCGGTGTGGCAGTACAAAACGGTGTAATTATGGTCTCAGCGCTTGTTCGAGCGCGAGGTTCAGGACTTGAGCTTTCAAAGGCGGTGTTAAGCGGCGCCTCGGAGCGGCTACGTCCGGTGCTCATGACTTCAATGGTCGCAACCTTTGGGTTGCTCCCCGCCGCGTTGGCGCACGGAATTGGCTCGGACGTTCAACGTCCGTTAGCCACGGTTATTGTGGGCGGGCTCTTCGGCGCCACATTGCTTACGCTGCTGGTCCTACCTGCCCTCTATCTCGTCATCGAACGACGTTTTGGCAAAATTGCCGAGAAAGCGACAACACCATGAGATGCTTAGTTCTGCCCCTTAGCATGTTGCTGCTCACGCTTTCGGCTTATGCTGAGGGCGAGGAGTCCCAGCCCAAGGCTGTTTGGAATCTCTCACGCTATGTTGCGGAGGTGCTTGAGGTACATCCCAACGTTGAGACGGCAAGGCACGCAGTTGAGGGCGCTCACGCTCGAATTTCCAGCGCCAAAGTTTTTCCTAACCCGGAACTCTCCGTTGGACTGACGCAACTCGACGCGACACATGCTGGAAATCCAACCATGGTTGGTGTCGAGTTGTCTGTGCCAATAGAACTGGGAGGGAAGCGTTCAGGGCGGGTCGGGGTTGCTAGAGCCGAGGTGAATGCTGCCGATGCCGAGTTCGACGAAGTGCGTCGGGCATTGCGTGCTACGGCCGCTGAAGCATTTATCAATTTGCTCCATGCTCGTTTGCGAGTTGCGCGTAGAACAGAGGTTCTCGAAGGCCTCCAGCGACTGGTAGCGGCGGACGAGCGACGGCTTGCGGCAGGAGAAATCGGCGAAGTGGTGCTCCTTCAATTGCGAGTCGAGGCAGAGCAATTTCGGGCAGAGCTTATAGAAGCCGAAGGGCAACAAGTCGTTGCAGAGGTTAGCTTGCGGCAACTCCTTGGGGCACGTGTCCTCGAAACGAGGGCTTCACTTGAGATTGTCGGCGATCTCCGTACTCAGCCGCCGACGCTCGACACGGCTTCACTGTTTGCCTTGCTTTCCCAACGCGCAGATCTACGTTCCGTGACAGCCCGAGTAGAAGTAGCAGAGCGCCGGGTGAAACTTGAAGAGGCAAACCGTGTTATAGACATCGCCGCGAAGATTGGCTGGCAGCACAGCTTCTCGGTTTCCAGCGCTCCAACTGTTCCATCGGCAGAGATTTTGTCCGCTTCATTGAGCATTCCTCTCCCTTTCTCTCACATCTACCGCGGCGACATTGAGGCGGCCAAGAGTGCACACCGGCAAGCAGTGAGTGGACAAGCGGCTGCACAGCTCGCCGCCGAAGGAGAGCTTCAACAGGCGCTGGCTCGATTTGAGGCGGCCTCTCGCAAGGCGGCCCTCTTCGAGCGAGGTGTGGTTGGCGACGCCGACCGGGTGCTCGAAAAGATGCTCTATAGCTACCAACGTGGGGCCGTTTCGTTGCTTGAGTTGTTGATTGCCCAACGAAAGGCAACGGAAGTGCATCTCGGTTTTTTAGATGCTCTCTCCGAACGAACTCGCGCACTTGTCGAGGTGGAGCGGGCATCTGGAGCTTTTGGGT
The DNA here is from genome assembly GCA_009781495.1 of Cystobacterineae bacterium. Lineage (GTDB taxonomy): Bacteria > Myxococcota > Myxococcia > Myxococcales > Myxococcaceae > WRKR01. The sequence goes on along the minus strand of WQYA01000003.1, from coordinate 31,545 downwards.
TACTTGAGTTATAAAATTTTAAAGGATGATTTACAATTCTCGAAAACAGTTACACCAAGCTGTACAACGTATTTTTAAGTTATAGCTCAAGGAGAAACATACCGATGACGACCACCCTAGAGAACCTCAAGGTTGCATTCGCTGGCGAAAGCCAAGCACGCAATAAATACCTGGCCTTCGCGCGCAAGGCCGAGCAGGACGGTTTCGCGAACATTGCCAAGCTTTTTCGTGCTGCAGCGGAGGCCGAGACAGTCCACGCGCTTGGCCACTTCAGCGCGATGAATGGCATAGGCACTACGGCCGACAACCTCAAGGCCGCCATTGAGGGCGAAACTTTTGAGCACGAGCAGATGTACCCGCCGATGTTTGAGCAGGCCGAGAAAGAGGGGCACCGCGGCAAGGCGATGATAGGCATGGCGATGAAGGCCGAAAAAGTCCATGCGGAACTCTATAAACGTGCCCTGGAAGCTGTGCTTGCCGGCGAAGACTTGAGCGAGACCGAGTTCTATTATTGCCCCGTTTGCGGCCATGTGGAGATTGGAAAGCCGACCCAGCGTTGCCCCATTTGCGGCCTCATGGCGGAGAAATACAAGCTTATGGCATAGCGCTCCCTTCGGTATGGCAGGGCTCTTCGGGCAGATGGGGCAAGCTATAGGGCTGTTTGCAGCTGAGCCGTTGGGCAACCTTTGCTCAAATTCGCCCGGGGCAAGGGGGTACGAGCTGGTTAAGCTTAGCTTCCAGGAATAGGGAGGGGGGGCGACAGAGGGGAACCCTTCTTATGACGGTTTAGGCAAAGGGGATAATTTTCCTAATTTTAACATTTCTCCGAGTCCAAAGGCCGCGGCACTGGAGTTGCGTCGGCAAGTCTTGCATGCTTAGTTGGAGATATGCCCTCCTTTTTCCGGCTGGCCTTTTCCCGAAACTTGCAGTCCAGCCATCCGTACAGTCTGCATGCTGTGTTGTACTGGGTAGCCCTAGCGGGTCTGTTGTTGTGCCTGGGTCTGCCCAGCCAGGCGCAGGCTGCCGATGATGGTTGGTGGGCCAAGGACAAGCGAAAGCACCTCATTGTCAGCTCCAGTCTTGCTGGGGTTACCTATTTATGGTTGGGGCAGACCCGGTTAGAGCCTGCCTTTCGTATGGGAGCAAGCGCGCTGGTGGTACTTGGCCTAGGGGCACTCAAGGAGGCCTGGGACGCCCTGGGTTATGGCCAGCCATCCTGGAAGGACATGACTTGGAATGTGATTGGCAGTGCGGTAGGGCTGGTAGTGGCCTGGTTTATAGAGCATTGGTTATGGCCGGCGGCTCCCCGGGGGATACCCGGGAGGGTTTCATTTTAGCAAGGGGGCCAGCGGGGGCCGGCGGCCACTATGACAACCTTTGTTATACGCAATCCGCTTAGGTTTTGCATCCACGAACAAAACATGAGATAGCTCTGAGCTTCAGGATTGGGGTGGCTGGGAAACCACTGAAGGGAGCGATGGCCTTGCCTTTGGAGGTTTGGGGATTGAATAACGCGGTTTTGGAACAACACATTTATCTACCCAGGAGACTTCTCATGAAAAAGTTACTCATTCTTTTTACTCTGTTTGTTTTCACTGGCCTGTTTGCTGCTTGCGCTACCAAAGGTGCGGTGAAGACGGCAGACGCACCCGTGCCCGTACAAGCTTCCGCTGTACTGAAGCCCGCGCAGGACGGCGTTGTCCAAGGAAGCATTCTCTTCAAGGAAGAAGAAGGCGGTGTCAGGCTCATCGCCGAAGTCAGTGGACTGACGCCCGGCTGGCACGGTTTCCACATTCATGAGACAGGTGATTGCAGCGCACCTGACTTTTCCAGTGCTGGAGGGCATTTCAATCCCCAACAGGTAGATCACGGCAAAGTGGGTGAAGGCCATGCGGGCGACTTGCCTTCGCTCGAAGCCGATGCCGATGGCAACGCCAAGTTGGATGAGCTGCTGACCTGCATTACACTGACGGGTGAGCACAGCATTGTTGGCCGTGCGTTGATTGTACACGCCAACCCGGATGATTATGCCGCGCAACCCACGGGCAACGCGGGTCCACGCGTGGCCTGCGCCGTCATTGAATAAGACGGGCATTCAACGCAGCAGGCATAAGCCAACGACACGCCTCGGTCTTTAGGCCGGGGCGTTTTATTGAAGGGGGAGGAAGAGGGGTTTTATAGGGACAAGGAGATACGGCCAGGCGATTTCCGTTATCCTTTCAATGCTGTCTGCATGCGTGCGAGGGCTTCTTCGCGTCCGAGCAAGTCGAGGGTTTCGCTGATGCCCGGGCTGATGGTTTGGCCGGTAACGGCAACGCGTATGGGTTGAGCGACTTTGCCCAGGCCCACTTGGTGGGTTTGGGCGACTTCGCGAATGGCAGCCTCAATGTTGGCTGGTGAAAAGTCGGTAGCAGCCAAGCGCTCACGCACTTCGCGCAACAAGGCGAGGCCTTCGGCGCCAAGGTGTTTGGCTTTGGCCGCGGCGTCCATGGTGACGCCCTTTTGGAAATAGCAAACACCCAAGCGTGCCATTTCGACGAGGGTTTTGCTGCGCTCGCGCAAGGCCAGCACTGTTTTTTCGAGTTTGGCCGGTTCCAGTATTTCGGTAGCGCCGGCTTCTTTAAGGAAGGGGATAAGGGCGGCAGCCACTTCAGAAGGCGGCAAGTTTTTCATCCAATATTGGTTGAGCCACAGCAGCTTATCGGGGTTCCACACGCCCGAGGTTTTGCCGACATGATTGAAACCGAAATATTCAATCATTTGTTGGAGGCTGAAGGTTTCATCGTTTTGATGAGACCAACCCAAGCGAACGATGAAGTTGAGCAAGGCATGGGGGAGGATTCCATTCTTGCGGTGTTGCATGAGATCGGCTTCGGGGTGCAGGCGTTTGGAGAGTTTTTCTCTGTCTTGCCCGAGGATGAGCGGGAAGTGCGCAAACTTGGGGGCTTGCCAACCGAGGGCTTCAAACAGCAGCATTTGTCCGAAGGTGGAATTGATGTGCTCTTGGCCGCGGCCGACGAGGCTGATAGCCATGTCATGATCATCCACGACGCAGCCGAAGTTATAAAGAGGGATGCCGTCGTTGCGCAGGAGGATAAAGTCCTCAATATCCGAATATTGTTTGCAGATGCGGCCGAGTACTTCGTCCAAAAAGCAGACGCTGCCGGCTTCTTGAGGCACTTTGAAACGCACGACATGAGGCGTGTCGCGTGAGAGTGTCTTGTTGCGACAGAGTCCTTCATAGCGATAGAGGCGTTTTTGTTTTTCAGCCAAGAGGCGGCGCTCTTCGAGTTCCTCTTTGGTGCAGCTGCAGCGATAGGCATGGCCGCTGGCGATGAGGGTTTCTGCGACTTCTCGATAGCGTTCCAACTTTCGCATTTGGAAATAGGGGCCATATTCGCCGCCGACTTCTGGGCCTTCGTCCCAATTCAATCCGAGCCAACGAAGGCCCTCCAAAATGGCTTCGACGGATTCTGGTGTGGAGCGACTCTGATCTGTGTCTTCGACCCTAAGAATAAATTGGCCTTTGAGGTTTCGTGCATGAAGCCAATTGAAGAGAGCGGTCCTCGCACCGCCGATGTGAAGATAGCCTGTAGGAGAAGGCGCAAAACGAACGCGTACCGTGCTCATAGTGGCGAGCTCCTATCAGAGAGACTATTTTTTTAAAATGGAGAAACTGTTTAATCATACAAAGAGGGTGTTGTGGCTGAGTCTTATGGGTGCTTGGAGTGTGCAGGCAACCGTTTTGCTGGCCATAGACTTAGACACTTTGGTGCAGAAGGCCGACATGGTGATTCGAGCTGAAGTTCTTTCGTCTCAGGCAAAAATCAGAGGTGAACGCGGCCGGATTTTGACGGATGTTGAACTCAAGTCGCTGGAATGTTGGAAGGGCGTATGTCCGGAGGTGGTGACAGCTTTGGTAGTGGGGGGGAAGGAGGGTGGTTTTGAGCAGCGGCTGCCGGGCTCCGTACAATTTATACCAGGGGAAGAGTGTGTGGTGTTTCTTGCGGCCCACGGAAAGAGCCGCTTTAGAATATTGGGCATGGCTCAAGGAAAATATCGTCTGGAGTGGAAACCTGATTCGAGCGAGCCCATAGCCATTCCTGAAGAAGTGAAAAATGTAGAGTTAATTTATTCAGATGCCCAACGTATGGCGATGCCATTGCGCAAGGAAATGCCCCTCAGTCAATTAAGGCAACGCGTTCAAACCAAGTTGAAGTCTATGAGTGGAGGATTGAAGAAGGAGAAGGCGCTATGAATGTTGCTGCCTTGTGTATGTTGGCGGGGCTCGTTTTGGCACAAGACAGTCATTTTTCGGTGGAAGCGGATTATGTCCGCATGCGCAGTTCAACAGGGAAATGCCTTTGGTGGCCGGGAAATGATTTGCTCTCATGGACACCGAATGACAAATTGGATGCGATACTTCCTGGCTCTTTGGCATGCATTCAGCGTGCTTTTGGGGTTTGGCAAGCGCAGATGGATGAGTGTGGAAGTTTGCAATTTCAACAATTGCCGGCCTCTGTTTCAACGAACACAAGATATCTTTCCAGGGGCTCAAAAAAGGAGAACCTCATTCTTCTTCGAGAGGGGAGTTGTCAGAAGAAAGTGGCCTTGGAGGACCCGTGTTGGCAAAACAACAGCTGCAGCGAGCTTTATAATTGTTGGCAATATGACGAGATGGCCTTAGCGATTACTTTGACGACGTTTAGAGCAGACACGGGACAGCTATTAAATGCGGACATTGAGATTAACAACAGCTACACCTATGCTGTGGATGAAACGCCGCCTTGCAGGAGCTGTTTTTTTGAAGATTTGCAGGCGGTGATGGTGCATGAAATTGGCCATGTACTGGGGCTTGGGCACAGCACGAAGCCGGGCTCTATCATGAGTCCGACCTTGGCTGCAGGGCTTGTGGAAGATCATTCTTTGGATTTAGACTCAGCGCAATTTGTCTGCGATGCATATCCCAAAGACAAATCTGCCCAGGGGTGTGATGGTTCATCTGCGGGTTTTTCTGCTCCCATTCACATGACCAAATCCGTAGGTTGTGTAGCGACGGTTTATGACAGTTCAGCTTTGGTTTATGGTGTGGTGTTCCTATGGCTGGGGCTTAGGCGGCGTATCGCTCGAAGTTAATGGAGATATGGAAGCCTATTTTAAAGGGGAGGGGGGTTGAGGGGCAGTTTTAGAACATGCGCAGAAGGTTTCTTTGAGCTAGAAGCCAGCTGTCTATGTTGCTTTTCCTTTTTGCGCTTTTGCAAACCACGACACCTTCACCTCCGGAGGTATCTGCAGACGTGCTTGCCTACCAAGCATCCAGCGAAGAGGCCTGGGCTGAAGGCAATGTGGAGATGCAAGTTGCCAATGGGCGTCTGACGGCGCAGCGTTTGAGTGCCTCGCAGAAGACGGGGTGGTTTTCCGCGCAGGGGCAAGTGGTTATCCGCTGGGCGGACAAGGCGGGCCATTGGGTGGTATTGGCGGATATGGTACACCTGCATTTAAAGTCGAAGGGGGGTAGTGGGGCTGAGGCTGAGGGGTCTACACTAGAGGGGATATTTTCCGACAGTTATGAGGTAGAGGAAATTTTTCTAGAGAATGGCCTATGGATACAGAAGCAGGGTGTGGAAGCGGGTGTGCTGCTGAATTCCACGGCGGATGAAGCCCTCAAGCTTGGGAAGAATGGGCTGAGCCTACGTTTGACGCACATGCGGCAGGAAGAAGGCCGGTGGGAGCTTGAGGATTTTGGGTTTGCGCCCTGCGACTGTGACACGACGAACCCCAGTTGGCATTTGGAGGCCAAGAGGGGCACGTTGGACTTGGAGGCCCAGCGTGCCAGTTTGTTGTCCACCGTCACCTATATAGGCGAGGTGCCGGTTTTTTGGATGCCGTGGATATCGCTGCCCTTGTCCTCGCGGCAGACGGGCCTGCTTTTCCCCATGCCCTCCATAAGTGTTGCCAGTGGGTTTATGGCCAAGCTGCCCCTTTTCATAACGCTGGGGCCCTCGGCGGATTTAACCCTAACGCCGGGTTGGACGGTAGGGGCGGAGAATGCCTATGGTGTGAAGGGGCCCAGTTTAGGCACGGAGTTTCGCTATGCCCCTTCAGAGAACCTACAGGGCACTGTAGCGGTAGATTGGCTATGGGACATGAGGGAGCAGCGCTCCCCGGTAGATGCATTCTACACCGGGGAGGAGGGGGCCTCAAAGAAGCAGCGGGGTTTACGTTGGGGGGCGCGTATCAACCACCGGCAGTCCATAGGGGAATATGGGCATATGCTGGCGGACATCCATTTAGCCTCCGACGGTTATTTACAGAGGGATTTTGAGACGGATTTAATTTTAAAGTCCGTTGAATATGCCCGCTCCCAGTTAGGTTTTTCCTATGAGGGGCCGCGTATAGACTTATTGTTAGACTTCGGTTTTCTACAGGACGTACGTTGGGGTTATTCTCTGCTGGGCGATGCGCAGTTGCTTCGTCCTGTGGGGGGTGATGGGCAGGTGATAGACGCTCCCCGCGGCCCCAACACCCTGCAACGTTTCCCCGCCTTGGCGATGACTTTGCGCGAGCAGCCCTTGGGCAAGGGTTTTTCTTGGGGGGTGCAGGGCAGTTTTATACGCCTTGCGCCCTGGCGTGGGCAGACGGGGGACGAGGGGCCGGACGCGCGGGAGGGGGACGACAGAATGTGGATAAATGGGCGTTGGGAGACGCTGAGCCTGGAGTGTATGCGAAGGCGTCTCTACCAACCCTCCTGGTATGACGATGGGCTTGCGGAGGCATGTCCTGAAGAAGCGATGAGGCCTTTGTGGGGGAACAAGCAGTTGCAGGGGGATGGCCGCTACCAACCTGGGGAGAGGGAGGCGAGGGACAGGCTAGGGCTATTACCGGTATTAAAATACCAGAAGCGTTTTTTAGGGGGTGGCCTAGGCATAGCGGCTTCCCTAGGGCTACGGGAAGACATATGGCTGGGGGAGGCGACGGGCCGGTGGTTTTCGCGGGGCTACCCTCTGTTAAAGTTTCAGACGGAGGGGACTTTAGCGAAGGAGGTAGTGGAGGGGCTATGGCACACGTTAACGCCGAAGGCGGAGTTACGTTGGGTAGCGGCGCAGTGGGGGAGTGTCCCTATGGGGTATGACGAGACGGACTTAGCCATACCGCGGGGCTACCGGGGTTTAGAGTTAGGGTTAAGTTTAAGGCAAAGCCTATGGCGGCGTAGCCCGGAGCTAGCGGAGGAGTTGTTGAGTTTGGAGGTTGCGCAAGCGGTGGGTGTGGCGAACGAGCCGAGCTTTCGCGTGGGGGACACTTTTTTGAAACTTTCCTCGCATTGGCGTTTTTTGAATTCCAACCTTTACGCTTGTATTGAGCCTCAGCGTGGGCAGCTTTCGCGACTTGGGACGTCCTTGCATGCCCAGTGGCCGGAGAAGCTGGGCGGGCACATACGTTTTGACTTATTTAGGGTAGAGGGCACAGAGACGAGCCGGCGGGGCCTGGACATGCTGATAGGCGCGCAACCGGTTGCGTCGAAGGCCTCTCCGAATTTAGAGATGGGGGTATGGGCGAAGCTGAAGGGTTTTCAATTTCGCTACCAAATGAGTTTTCTAGACATTTATGAGAAGTTTCGTTTTGCGCAGCATTTGTTGGGGGTGAAGTGGACGCCTGCGTGCAACTGTTTTGGATTTGAGCTTTACGCCCAGCAGACGGTAGTGCCGAACAAGCATAACGACGGATATACTTTGGGGATGCCCAACTTTGGTTTTTCGTTTCAGCTACAGGGCCTAGGCAGTTGGGGCAGTGGGGGCCACTAGGGGGAGCAGCGGGGCACTAAAGACAGCAATAGGGTACGGCCAACAGCGGGCCACTCAAGACAGCAATAGCGTACGGCCAGCAGTGGGCCACTCAAGACAGCAATAGCGTACGGCCAGCAGTGGGCCACTCAAGACAGCAGCGGAGGGGGGGTACCGCAGGAGGAGAGGGGGGGGGTTATAAAAGGGGGCTCTATTCCTGAGCTGGTTTAAGCCCATATTTGGTTACCAACCTATGGACATAATTTCGGGCAATACCGGCTTCTCGTGCCATGCGTGAGATATTGCCCTCACAGCGCTCATAGAGCGACATCAGGTATTCACGAGTAAAGGAGTCCACGAGACGCTCCTTAGCTTCTTTGAAAGGAAGCTCTGCAATGATTTCGGCTTCAAGGTTGCGTGGGGACTTTCGTGTTGTGGCCTGTCCTGGCAGAGGATCCGCATCGGCTCCGGCCAATGCGCGCTCGACCAGATTGCGCAGCTCCTGGACATTGCCGGGCCAGTCATAGGCGCCGAAGCGAGCCATGAGGCCGCGAGGCAATTCGAAGTCACCGCGTCCCATGAGACGAACAAACTCTTGTGCCAGCAGGGGGATGTCTTCGAGGCGTTCCCGCAGGGGGGGGATTTGGATGCGGATGACGGCCAGTTGCAGGAGCAACTCCTGGGAGAATTTTTCTGCAGTGACTTCTGCTTCCAAGTCTTTTTGGGTTGAAGCGATGATGCGGACGTCTACGCGTTGGGACTTGTCTGCACCCAGTTTTTGGATGTTGCCGTTTTCAAAGACATTGAGCAGGCGGAGTTGGGTATTTTTTGGCAATGCGTCGATGGCATTTAGATAGAGGGTACCGTTAGACGCATTCAAGAAGGCCCCTGTTTTTTCGCTTTGGGTAGGGGAGGCGACGCGGCCAAACAACTCGGCGTCTATGTCTTCCATGGGGGTGCCGGCGCAGCGGAAGACGACGAAGGGTTTGTTGGCCCTTGCGCTGTTTTCGTGGATGGATTGAGCCACCAAACTTTTGCCGGTGCCGGGCTCACCGGCAAGCAGAACCGTTGAAGAGGCTTTTGAGACGCGCTCCAGGAGGCCGAAGATGGACTGCATGGAGGGGCAGGCGCCGAGGACTTTTCCAAAAGAGGAGATGGCCTTGGGCTGTCCGAGGTTTTCCTCTTGGATGGAGATGCGGAGGCTGGTTTTGCCGATGGTGACAACCGCTTCGTCTTCAATGACAACTTCGCGGATGCGTGCGCCGGCAAGCCAAGTCCCGTTGGTAGAATCCAAGTCTCGAATGAGAACGCCCTCAGGTTTGGCCAAAAGCTCAAAGTGGTGCCTTGAGACGGTATTGTCTTTGAGACGGAAGCCCACACCCGGGCGGCTGCCGACCGTCAGACGGCCGTCGATGTGTGCAAGACGTCCTGTGTCAGGGCCTGCGATGACGGCAATTTGGTAATGCCGTTCACGCAAAGTGCCCGTAGTCCGGTCATAACGAAGAAGGGTTTCCAAATGCTGTATAGGTTCTGTGCCTTGCTGCTTCATTGGAGTTGAAGATTTCTTATTGGAGTTGAAGATTTCTCTCAATTGAGACTAAACAATGAATTCCGGTTTAAAAAACGGCCCCTGTTTTATTTTCTGCTGAATTTTCTGCTGAACGTTTAGTGCGACAAACAACCAACAACGTTTTCTTCAGGAAGGAGTTTACATATGTCACTCGAAAGTGGGGAGAAAATAACTCTCATAGATACAAAGCTTCTGGTCCCAGATTTTCCCATTATTCCTTTTATAGAGGGGGATGGGACAGGGCGGGATATTTGGCGTTCCTCCGTTGCCGTTGTGGATGCAGCTGTTGAACGGGCATATCACGGGAAGAAGAAGATTGTCTGGAAAGAAGTATTGGCAGGAGAAAAAGCGTTTAAGACGGTGGGCAACTGGCTGCCGGACGAGACGGTACAAGCATTTCGCGAATATTTGGTAGGGATTAAGGGCCCACTAACGACCCCCATAGGGGGGGGAATACGTTCGTTAAACGTAGCGTTACGGCAGATGTTAGATCTTTATGTATGCTTGCGTCCCGTACGCTATTTCAAAGGGGTTCCCTCTCCGGTGAAGGCGCCGGAGAAGGTGGACATGGTGATTTTCCGTGAGAATACGGAAGACATTTATGCGGGGATTGAATACGAGAACGGCGGCGAAGCGAGCCAGAAGATATTGGCTTTTTTGCAAAAGGAATTCCCCAAGGATTTTGCCAAAATCCGTTTTCCACAGAATGTGGGCATCGGCATCAAACCCGTTTCAGAGGAAGGCTCCGAGAGGCTCATTCGTGCGGCCATTGAATATGCTCTAAGCCACAAGCGCAAGAGCGTCACTTTGGTACACAAGGGCAACATCATGAAGTTTACGGAAGGGGCCTTTATGCGTTTTGGCTATGCCTTAGCGGAGCGGGAGTTTGGGGGGCAGACGTTTACATGGCAGCAGTGGGAGAAGGTGAAGGCCGAGAAAGGCGAGGAGGCGGCGAATGCGGCGCAAAAAGAAGCCTTGTCACAGGGGAAGCTTCTCATAAAGGACGCCATTGCAGACATTACGCTTCAACAAGTGTTGACGCGCCCTGATGAGTTTGACGTCATTGCGACGTTGAATTTGAATGGCGACTATTTGTCGGATGCATTGGCCGCCCAAGTGGGGGGCATTGGAATTGCTCCTGGGGGCAACATCAACTATAAAACGGGGCATGCTGTGTTTGAGGCGACGCACGGAACGGCTCCCAAATATGCCGACCTCGACAGGGTGAATCCAGGCTCGGTGATTTTGTCAGCGGAGATGATGTTGAGGCATTTGGGATGGGATGAAGCGGCGGATGCTATTTTGCGGGGGATGGATGCGGCCATTTCTCAGAAGACGGTTACCTATGACTTTGCGCGGTTGATGCGCCAAGAAGCTCAATCGAATGTGGTGGAAGTGAAGTGCAGCGAGTTTGGTCAAGCTATCATCAAAAACATGTAAAGTGAGGATGTTCAGATGAAGAAAAAAATTGCTCTTATAGGCGGCGGACAAATTGGTGGCAATTTGGCGTTGCTTTCTATTCAAAAGTCTTTGGGGGATGTGGTGATTTTTGACATTCCCCCGGCAGAGGGTTTGGTGAAAGGCAAGGCTTTGGACATCAACCAGCTGTCTGCAGTGGATGGTTATGACTGCCGCTGCGTAGGCTCAACCAATCCTGCCGACTTGGCTGGCTCCGACGTTGTCATTATTACGGCAGGCGTACCCCGCAAGCCGGGCATGAGCCGGGAAGACTTGCTGGAGATTAACCTCAAAATCATCCGTGATGTGGCCCTCAACATTCAGGCCCAATGCCCGGAGGCATTCGTCATCAACATTGCCAATCCTTTGGATGCGATGGTGTTTGCGTTGCACAAGATTGTGGGCCAGAAGAAGCAGTTGGTTGCAGGCATGGCGGGAGTTTTGGACACTTCCCGTTTCAAGTGTTTTGTTGCAGAGGCTCTCCAGTGTTCTATCCGAGACATAGACGCGCTGGTTTTAGGTGGGCATGGTGACGACATGGTCCCCTTGTTGCGCCACAGCACCGTAGGTGGTGTGCCTTTGTGCGAACTTCTTTCCAAAGAGAAGTTGGATGCCATTGTGAAGCGTACGCGTGAAGGGGGTGCTGAGCTTGTAGCCCTCTACAAGACAGGCTCGGCCTATTTTGGACCAGCGGCTTCAGCCATAGCGATGGCAGAGAGTTATTTGCTCGACAGGAAGCGGATTTTGCCTTGTGCGGCCTTGTTGGAAGGCGAATATGGGATTTCGGGTTATTTCTTTGGGGTTCCTGCGCAAATTGGGGCAGGGGGGGTTGAAAAAATTCTGGAAATAAAACTCGATGATTCTGAGAAAGCAGAATTGGCTAAGTCATTTGCATCCGTGAAAAAAACCGTAGACAGCGTCAAGCTATAGTCCGTTGTTGCGAAAGGCCTCTTGAAACTTTCAAAACCTCTCATTAATTCCTTATTGACAAGGAAGGTTGGGTCAGGGAAGAGAGGTCTTTTTTTTTGTTTATCGGACACAGCAAGACGTACTGCTACATTGGAGTTGTAAATGAAAGAGTTACAAAAAGATGCAGAGCCAGTTCAAAGCGAAGATAAGGTGCTGTTAATTTTGTCCTATTTAGGTTTATTTTCTTTAATTCCTTTTTTCATAGCAAAAAATGACTATGTCAAGTGGCATGCCAAGCAAGGATTAACGTTTTGCATTGTTGCGTTTATTGCAGGTATTGTCATAGCCATCGTTTCAGCGATATTGACTTCTATTTCGATTATCCTGGGTTTTCTTCTTTCCACGTTACTTGGCTTAGTTTTCTTAGGGATAGTGGTTATTTGCATTTTAGCCATCATCAAAGCTTTGAATGGTATTCGTTGGCCCATTCCCTTTATTGCAGATCTTTCTGAGAAATTTTTCAAATAAAAAAAGCGCACAGGGAAGTGCGCTTTTAAAATGAGATTGAGAGAAGGGAATTGAACAAAGGCTGGCTTTTGAGAAGCTGGCCTTTTTTAGTCTTCGTCCTCGTCCTCGTCTTCTAGTTCATCATCGTCGTCATAATCATCTTCTGTCTCATCGTCATAGTCGTCGTCGCTGTCGAGCTCGTCTTCGTTTTCATCCTCCTCTTCGTCGTCGAGATCTTCAGCGGATTCATCCAGCTCTTCCGTTGTCATGGAGAGGGAGATATCGAATTTTTTCGAGAGCATGGAGATTTGGGAACGCAAATCGGCAACGGCGGCGACGAAGTCGTTCATCATGGTTTGAGAAGGGCTTGCGTCGCAATGAAGGCATTCAATTTTTTCGCTTCCGTCGATGAGATCTTGAATGTCGAGTTCGAAACTGCTTCCGCATTTATGACAGGTGAAATCGATGGTCATATATACAGGCGAATAAGAGTGTTTTTTGCACATGTCAACGGTGTTCCTAGAAAATCTTTCAGAGGTGACCCAAGAGGGGGCAAGGCACAAAAAAACCCGCAATATTTTGCGGGTTTTTTAGGGGAGGTGGGGCAAGGTGTTTGGGGTAGCCCCCCAAGAAGCTTTTATTTCTAGTGGCGTTTTTCCAAAGTCACATAATTTCGGTGACCATAGCCCAAATAAATTTGGCGAGGCCTGGAGATTTTGTGCTCAGGGCTAGAAATCATCTCTTCCCATTGGCTGACCCAACCCACGGTGCGAGGAATGGCAAACAAGACGGGGAAGGTATTAACGGGGAAGCCCATGGCTTCATAAATGAGTCCTGAATAGAAGTCGACATTGGGATAAAGTTTGCGCGCGACGAAATAGTCGTCCTGCAAAGCGATGCGTTCAAGTTCCACGGCGATGTCGAGCAGCGGATTTTTCCCGGTGACTTCAAAAACCTCGTCACAAACGCGTTTAATAATGGCCGCTCGCGGATCATAATTTTTATAGACGCGGTGGCCAAAGCCCATGAGACGTCCGCCTTCGCCGGCTTTCACCTTTCGGATGAATTCAGGGACGTGGGAGACGTGGCCGATTTCACGCAACATGCGCAACACAGCTTCATTGGCGCCCCCATGCAGTGGGCCATAGAGTGCAGCGATTCCCGCTGCGACAGCGGAATAAGGATCTGCCTCAGAAGAGCCCACGACACGCACGGAGGTTGTGGAGCAATTTTGCTCATGGTCGGCGTGGAGGATAAAGAGGATGTCCAGGGCACGCTCTAAGGTGGGGTGAGGTATATATTTGGCTTCATTCATGCGCTTCACCATGGTGAGAAAATTTCCGCAATAGGTGAGGTCGCTGTTGGGATAATTGAAGTGGAAGCCTTGGCTGTGGCGGAAGGCATAGGCGGCAATGGTTGAAACTTTGGCCACCAGCCGCATCATATTTGCTCGGCGGATTTCGGAATTTTTCACTTCTTTGGCTTCGGGATAAAACCCGGAGAGCGCGGCGACAGCGGAAGCCAAAATGGACATGGGGTGCGCGTCATAACGAAGGCCGCTGACCAGCACCTTAATATTCTCATGTATGTGTGTTTCCTCCATGATGTGGTGATTGAATTTTGCCAACTGTTCAGAAGTAGGCAATTCACCATTCATGATGAGGTAAGCGACTTCAAGGAAAGTAGAATGCTCTGCAAGTTGCTCAATGGGATAGCCGCGATAGAGCAGAATACCTTTATCCCCGTCGATAAAGGTAATGTTGCTTTTGCAATTGGCTGTGTTGAGAAAAGCAGAGTCATAGGACAACAAGCCAAAATCATCTGGACCTGTTCTGATTTGTCGCAAATCCACTGCACGAACGCACCCATTGTCAATGGGCAGCTCATAGGTTTTTCCCGTTCGGTTGTCGGTGACAGTCAAGGTTTCGTTGGACATGTCTCCAGATTTCACGCTGGTTTCAAAATTACAAACCAAAAAAACTTACAAGCCGGCCAAGTGAAAACAAGCACCGCTTAAGTGTTCAGCGCCATGCGAACCAGTTGGTTGCGGGACTGGATGTTAGAGTTGGATTTCAGACTTAGGTTTTCTGCTCGGGCTTAGAGACTTCGCCGACATAGGCATAAGCAATTCCAAGCGAGAGGGGGTGGGCCTGAGTTTTGTGAAAGGCGGCGGTTTCTTCCATGAGGTTTAGGAATGCATTTCCGGAGGGGAAGGCGGCCGAGGTTTTGGGAAGGTATTCATAGGCAGAGCGGTTTCCCGTCAAGCATTTGCCGACGAAGGGAATGACGAGCTTTGAATAGAGACGAAAGAGGCCTCCAAACAACCCTCTGGGTTGGCCAAATTCGACGATGAGGGCGCGGCCGCCGTGTTTGAGGACACGTGCCATTTCGAGGAGGCAGCGTTGAGGGTTGTCGACATTTCGAATGCCGAAAGAAATAGAGACAATGTCGAAAGAAGCATCTGCATAGGGCAGAGCCGTTGCGTCTGCCACTTCAAAGCGAACATCCAATCCTGCTTTTTCGGCCTTGGCGGGGGCCAGGTTGAGCATGTCGGCACAAAAGTCCGTACCGGTAACTTCGCCTTGTGGGCCTACAGCGCGTTTGAAGGCAAGCGCCAAGTCTCCTGTTCCGGTTGCGCAGTCCAGCACTTTGTCTCCGGGGGCGGCACGAGCAAGTTTCACAGCCTTTTTGCGCCAACGGCGGTGTGTTCCCAGAGATAAAACATCGTTGGCGAGATCATAGCGTGGGGCAATTTGCGAAAACATGTTGCGGACGGATTCACTCAAGCCTGGCTCCTGATTCATGAAGATAAGACAGCGGCAAAACGCGTTTGAGGCCTACCCTATTGCCGGGTGAGTTCAAAGTGTTTTGAACGAGAAGATGCAAGGAGGGCGTTGTTAAGCTAAAAGGCTGAAGGATTGGTTTTCGTTTGCGACATGAGCTTATTTTGGGGTTGTACTCAGGAGTTGGAGTTTGACAAAGGATGGGTTGCGGATTTGGCAACCGTGGATTTCTATTGCTCAAAGCCCAGTGAGAATTTTCAATTTTGGGCGCGTGGTGTTGCGAGCAAGTCCATGGTTTCACTTCGGTGGTGTGGGGAAAAGCCCCAAGGGTTGCCGGGGCCTTTTTGGGGTGGATGGATTTTTGACAAACAAAGGCCGTGGCCGGGGTTTGAGAAAGAGCTTTGGTGTTTGCCGAAGCAGCTTGTGTGGCAGCACGAAGACAAATGTTTTGCATGTGGGTTTGGTCCCACCCAAGAAGAAGCGCAGAAGCATTTGTCCCAGCTAAAAACCGAAAAGCAGAGCGCTGTTTTCACCCCGTCGGTTTTTTCACCTTCGGCTTGTCGGCTGGGAGACATTCAACAAGAGAAGCAGTCCTGGGCGCGCTTGGTAGAGGCGGCACTGCAAGAGATGGATGAAGGGCATATACACAAGCTGGTTTTGGCCAGACAAATTCATGTTGAAAATGAAGTGGCGTGGAACCCTGTTGGCGTATTGAAAAACCTGGAAAGTCGTTTTGAGGATTGTTGGGTTTATTCTATTCGCGGCGATGACGGTCATTTTTTCATAGGAGCGACGCCAGAGGTTTTGTGTCACATAAAGGGAGCGCAATTGGAGACAGAAGCGCTTGCCGGCACAGCCAGTGTTGGAGAAGCCTCTGCCCTGTTGCATTCAGAAAAAGACTTGCGTGAGCACCGTTGGGTGACCGAGGGAATCCAAAAAGCACTTCAACCTTTTAGTGAGACAGTAGAAGTTGCTGCCTCTGTGGGAATTCGGACGCTTCCCAACCTTATCCATTTGCATACGCCGATTCGTGCTTCCCTTCGCAAGGGTGTTTTGCCTCTGGAAGTGGCGCGTGCCATGCACCCAAGTCCTGCCGTTGCGGGCAGCCCCAGAGAAAAAGCCATGTGTTTTTTACGGGCGAAAGAGCCTTTTTCTCGTGGTTGGTATGCGGGGGCATTGGGGTGGGGAAACGAAGCAGAGCTTAGCTTGTTTGTGGCATTGCGCTCTGCAAGAATTCATTCAAAGATGGCGGAGTTGTTTGTTGGTGCGGGTGTGGTGCAAGGCTCTTGTGAGAGCAAAGAGTGGTTGGAGACAGAGCATAAAGCGCAAGCTTTGCTCAATGCACTGGGTATCCTATGAATGCAGAGCGCAACCTTTTTTGGGCACAAGCATGGGTTGCCCAGTTGATTCAAGCTCAAGTCGAGCATGCGGTGATTTGTCCAGGATCGCGCTCGACGCCTCTGACTTTGGCCTTGTTCAGAGAGAAACAAATTCAAAGCCACATTATTCTGGATGAGAGGGCTGCAGGTTTTTTTGCGCTTGGATTGGCCAAAGCCACTGGGCGCCCTGTCGCATTGCTGTGCACCTCCGGAAGTGCCGGTGCGCATTTTCTCCCGGCCATAACCGAGGCGTTTTTCAGCAAAGCGCCTCTCTTTGTGGTGACGGCAGACAGGCCTTGGGAGTTGCATGGGTTTGGTGCGCCACAAACCATGTCGCAGCTTGGGCTCTATGGCCAATTTGTCTGTTTGTCAGAAAACATTCCCGCGCCTGGAGAAAACAGAGAAGCTTTGCTTCACATGCGAGCTGTTGTTGCCAGGGCTTTGGCAGACATGAAACAAAAGTCGCTTCCTGCGCACCTCAATTTTGAATTTCGTGAGCCATTGTCTTCAACATTAACCGGGGAGGAGTTGTCGACAGGAGAGTTGTCGACTTTGCCTCAGGCGCCGACATTTTTTTATTCAGAAAGGGGTTTGGCGCCAAGCGGACTGGAGCATGTGTTGTCAACGCTGAATTCTGTTTCCCGGACGTTGGTGGTTGTTGGCAATAACCCCTCAACCCCTGGTTTTGCTTCCGCCGTTTTCAAACTTTGCGAAAAACTGTCTGCACCGTTGCTGGCAGAAGCGGCCTCCAACCTCAGGTTCCAAGCGCCTCCCCATGTGCCTGTTATAGCGAGCTATGACATTTTGCTCAGGGACGATGGTTTCAAGAAACAGATGAAGCCGGAGCTGGTCCTCTGTTTCGGGGGAACTTTGGTTTCCAAACATTTGCAGACGTGGCTTAAGGATTCCGGTGCGCGCATATTCACATTGTTGGAACATGGGACAGAGGCGGATTTTCAACATATTTCCGAAGCCATTGTGCAGTGCAATGTTGTTGAGGCTTGTTGCTTTCTTGAAAAGCGTGTCTCCAACAAAGGCAGAACTTATGCAGAGCAATTTGAACGCCTAGAGAAGATGGCGCAACAAACATTGAGCGAGCTTTTGGAGGACACTTGGTGTGAGCCGGCCATTGCGAGAAAACTGATGGCGTCTGTGCCTGCCGGAAGCAATTGCTTTATTGCCAACAGCATGCCCATCCGAGACATAGACGCATTCTCTGCCTCGTCTTCAAAGGGGGTTGACGTTTATGTCAACCGAGGACTCAATGGCATTGATGGGTTGATTTCCACGGCGCAAGGGGTTGCTGTCGCAAGCCAAAAGCCCACCGTTTTGCTCATTGGAGATTTGGCATTTTTGCATGACATCGGCGGGTGGATGTTGGCAAAGCGCTTGGAGGTGCCTTTCGTTGTCGTTGTGGTGAACAACAGGGGAGGGGGGATTTTTCATTTCCTTTCTGTTGCAGAGCAGCGCGACGAATTTGAAGCGTGTTTTGCCCTACCTCATGACACGCCTTTTGCAAAGGTGGCCGAAGTGGTGGGGGCGGGTTATTTCAACCCAAAAACTTTGCCCGAATTCTCTTCGGCCTTGTCTGCCGCATTGAAGCGAAAGGTGAGTCTCATTGAAGTTTGCACAGATCGCCACAGCAATTTGAATGTGCACCAGAAGCTTTATGAAGGTGTTTCAAAAGTTTTGAAGGGATTTCTTTGAGCTTCAGACTCTCAATATCCACGTATGGAGAAGGTTTCCCTCTGTTGTTGCTCCATGGGTTTGCTGGGAACAAAAGCAGTTGGGATGAGCTTGTGCCTCGTTTGGCCGAGTTTTCAAGGGTGGTGGTGGTTGACTTGCCGGGACATGCACATGCTCCTTTGCCTGCGAATTTGGGAGAGAGGGGTTTTGGGGAAGTGGTGGATGCTTTGGCAGAGTGCATCCAGGGCCCCATGGACGTGCTTGGCTATTCTCAGGGCGCTCGTCTGGCTTTGGCCTTGGCGTTGAGGCATACAAAACACATTCGTCGGCTTGTTTTGGAGTCGGGAACGGCCGGGCTATGCCCCGAGGAGTTACGTCAAAAACGCCGGGAGGACGACGAGGCAAAAGCGACTTTGTTGGAACAAGAGGGTGTCGCGTCCTTTATGGATTCTTGGAAGAAGCTGCCTTTGTTTGCAACGCAAGAGCGTTTGTCCCATGAGGCCAAAAAGGCTTTGGAGCAAAGACGCAAGTCTCATAGCGCCTCGGGTTTGGCGGGCGCATTGCGCTGCATGGGTTTGGGCGTGCAACCCAACTTTTGGCCCTTGCTTTGTGAATTGCATTTGCCGACCTTGTTGATTTCTGGAGAAGAGGACACCAAATTTACGGACATTGCGCAAAAAATGTTGCGCGAATTGCCCTTGGCTTGGCATGTCGTTGTGCCGGGTTGTGGACATTCTGTGCACCTGGAGTCGCCTCAACAATGGCTGGAAGCCACTTCTGTTTTTTTAAAAGCTTCTCCAGAGAATGATAGGGTAACGGATGCTTGTGGTGCCCCTCACATGAGAGAAGAAGGGGTGAAGGGCGTTTAGGTTTATGCTCCATGCAGGGCAGTTTAACCAGAGAAGTTTATCGAGGTAAGAATGAAGGCAGATTGGAAAACAGATGCGTTGGCCAAAGAATTTGGCGACATAAAATATGAAAAATGGAACGGCATTGCGAAAATAACCATCAACCGACCCGAAGTACGCAATGCATTTCGTCCCCAAACTTTGTTTGAGTTGCAAACGGCATTTGAAGATGCACGAGAGGATGTGGATGTTGGAGTCATTATTCTCACAGGCGCCGGCGACAAGGCTTTTTGCTCCGGCGGAGATCAGCGCATTCGAGGCAGTGAAGGCTATGTGGGAGAGGATGGCGTCCCCCGTCTCAACGTTTTGGACTTGCAAAAGCAAATTCGCTCCCTGCCGAAGCCCGTTATTGCCATGGTAGCCGGTTATGCCATTGGGGGAGGGCACGTGCTTCACGTGGTTTGCGACTTAACCATTTGTGCCGACAATGCGCGGTTTGGGCAAACGGGGCCTCGCGTCGGAAGTTTTGATGGGGGTTTTGGCGCTTCCTATTTGGCGTCGATTGTCGGCCAGAAGAAAGCGCGGGAAATTTGGTTTTTGTGCCGACAATACAACGCCGAAGATGCATTGCGCATGGGGCTTGTCAACGCCGTTGTCCCCCTTGAAAACCTGGAAGAAGAAACCCTGCGTTGGTGCGCTGAAATATTGGAGATGAGCCCCTTGGCTTTGCGCATGTTGAAGTCCGCGTTTAATGCGGCCATTGATGGCCAAGCAGGCGTGCAGGAACTCGCCGGCAATGCGACGATGCTTTATTATATGACGGAGGAAGCGCAGGAGGGGAAGAAGGCCTATTTGGAAAAACGCAAACCGGATTTCTCAAAATTTCCAAGGCGACCGTGACAAAACCCAAAAATTCTCTGTGGGCATTGTTGTGGGCTTCCCGGCCACGCACGTTGGTGGCAGCGGCCGTGCCTGTCGCTGTCGGCTCCGCGCTTGCGTGGAAGGATGCGTGTTTTCGAGCGGACACCATGTTGGTGGCGCTGTTGGGTGCTTTGTTGATTCAGGTAGGGACCAACCTCACCAACGACTATTTTGACTGGCGACGTGGTGCGGACAACGCGTCTCGCCTCGGGCCGCCCAGAGCGACACAACAAGGTTGGCTTCCTCCCAAAGTGGTGTTGGGTGCCGCGTTGACATGTTTTGCGCTGGCCCTGGTTTTGGGCCTCTATTTGGTATGGGTAGCAGGGTGGCCCATTCTATGGGTGGGCCTTCTTTCTCTGCTGGCCGGCTACATATACACAGGTGGCCCATTCCCTCTTGCCTACCATGGCCTGGGGGATGTTTTTGTTTTTGTCTTTTTCGGTTTGGTAGCGGTGGGTGGAAGCTATTTTGTCCAAAGCTTTCATTTGAGTGCGGATGTGTTGTGGCTGGGCTCCATTGTTGGGGCATTGGGGGTTGCGTTGTTGGCAGTCAACAATGTGAGAGATTTTGCAACCGACGCGCAAGCGAACAAGCGCACCTTGGTTGTACGTTGGGGTGAAGCCTTTGGGAGGTGGCAATATGTTTTCATGTTGGCTTGGGGTTATGGCGTTTCATTGAAGCTGTGTTTTGAGCGTTTCCCCTGGGTGTGGCTGGTATTCCTCTCCTTGCCGTTTGCAGTCCGTTCAACCCTGGGTTTGTTTTCATTGCGAGGCCGCGCGTTGAATGCCGTGTTGGGGCATACGGCATTTCTCATGGCCGGCTTTGGGTTTTTATTGGCCATAGGGGTTGTGTTGTGAAGCTTCGTTTTGAGCATTGTGTTTTAAAACTGAAGACAGCCCTGCTGACTTCACATGGCTGTTTTAAGCAGCGGGAGGGTTTTCGTATTTTTCTGGAAGACGGGGAGGGTTGTTGTGGGCGGGGGGAAGTTTACCCCATGCCTTCCTTTGGGACAGAGACGCTTTCTCAAGCAGCCCAAGCGCTTTCTTCGCTGAAGATGACGCCCATGCCCAACACTTTGGAAGAACTCGAAGAGCGTTTGCTTGGCCTCAAGCAACTTCCATGCACGCGGTTTGGCGTGGAAACAGCCTTTTTAGAAAGGATGGCGCTTCAAAAGGCATGCCCTGTTTGGCAGTTGTTTTCCAAACAAGCGCCTCCTCAAATTTCATGTTATGCCCTGCTGGATGGACAAGAGCCCACAGCTTTGGAGCATTCGGCTTTGAATGCGGTGCAAGCTGGGTTTTCAAAACTAAAATTAAAAGTAGGAGCTGCCTCTTTGGAGTGGGACGCTCATTGTTTAGGCAGGCTTCGTCGAAGCCTAGGGGACTCGCCGGGCATACGTATAGACGCCAATGGCGCATGGAATGAGATGGAGGCGCGTGTTTTTCTTCGGGGGGTGAGCATGTTGCATGTGGAGCTTTGCGAGCAACCTGTTCCAGCCAAAGACGTGCATGCTTTGCGTCGTTTACACCGTATGAATTTGGGCATTCCCCTGGCTGCGGACGAGGCTTTGCTGGACGAAGGCGTAGCGAATACACTGCTGGAAGGAAGCGCGGAAATAGACGCCATTGTCCTCAAACCTGCGGCCATGGGAGGACTGATTCCGGCCATGCAGATGGCAAAACGCGCGCGGCAAAAAAAGGTTTCTTCCTTTGTAACAACCTTTTTGGATGGGCCCATTGGCAGAGCCGCTGCGGCACATTTGGCTTTTGCTTTGGGGGAGACTCAGCAAGCGCACGGCCTGAGCTCTCCGGAATTGTTGGAGGGGTTTGAAGGGGATTTTTTTTCCCCTCGGGGCGGAGAAATTGTGCTTCCAAGCCAACCCGGATGGGGTATTCCCTGAGTGCCTATGCAATGCCTTGTTGAACAGTGGGCCCAAAAAACACCCAAGGCCATTGCCTTGAGGTTTGAGGGCAAGGCGTGGAGTTGGGAGGAGCTGAATGCTTGGGTATACGCTTGGACACAAGAGTTGTCCTCCAGGGGCATTAAAAATGGGGATGGGCTAGGCCTCTTGGCATTCAACAAGCCGGACACCGTCGCGCTTTTCCACGCCTGTGCTCGTCTGGGCGCTCGACTGGTTTTGTTGAATGCGCGTTTGACAAAGAAGGAATTGTCCTTATTGGAGTCCTCGTCTGCTCTCAAACTTTGTTTTATAGAAGAGGCGCTTTTGGAGAAATTCCCTCTCGGAGAAGTTTTTCCAAAGCTTGCCCCAACGCCTCCCCATGCAACGGCTTCAAGTTATGCCGAAGAAAATGTGGCTGTCACTTTATTCACTTCCGGGACAACGGGGACACCCAAGCGCATCGACATTCGTCACCGCCATTTGTTGGCGCATGCCAAGGCTTCCGCTGCCAACCTGGGTGGAGAAGCCCAGCATATTTGGTATGTATGCATGCCCTTGTTTCATGTGGGCGGGCTCAGCAATTTAAGCCGGTGTGCCCTCTATGGGGCAACGCTGAGTCTCGCAGAAAAGTTTAACGTAGAGGCCTTGGATTTTGAAGTGGAAGCCGGGCATATGACCCACCTCAGTTTGGTCCCGACGATGTTGTCACGCTGGTTGGAATACCGCCGTGAAAAACCCATTCCGCCGGGGATGAAAGTTTGTCTTTTGGGAGGGGCGCATGTTCCCTTGCCGTTGTTTTTGAGAGCAAGGCAAATGGGAATTCCCGTGGTGTGCAGCTATGGCCTGACGGAAGCTTGCTCCCAGGTAGCGACGGAACCTGTGGGCAAAGCGGATGGAGAGAGTTGCGGATTTCCATTGCCCGGCGTAGAGCTTCGAATGTGCAATGAAACCTTTCAGGAGGTGGCGAGGGGGGAGGTTGGGGAAATTGAAATACGTGGGCAGACGGTTCTCGTTTCAGAGGGTTGGTTTAGGACAGGGGATTTGGGATATTGGGACACTCAAGGCCGCCTGGTCGTCCTCTCGCGTCGAGTAGACTTAATCATTTCTGGCGGGGAGAACATATACCCGGCAGAAATTGAGCGTGTGCTGCTGCAATACCCCGGCATCCAAGAGGCCGCCGTTGGCGCACATTCAAGTGAGCCATGGGGACAAGTCCCCGTTGCATTGGTTGTTTCCCAAGGCTTGTTTGTTGAAGAAGCGCTTGTGCAGCATTGTCGAAGATACCTTGCCGGCTACAAAATCCCCAAGGCCGTTTTTGCAGTTGAGGCTTTGCCGAAGCATGCCAACGGCAAAACAGATCGCCAAAAGTTGCAAGAAATCATTCATCAACGTTCCGCCTCTCGCAATTTTTGACGTTTTCTTGCGCAGCCCAGGTTGCCTGCTAGCTTTGCTACAGACATGTTCACCCGAAGAAAACTTTTGTGGGTTGTTGCTGCGCTTGTCCTGCTGGCAGCACTGGGGGTTTTTTTGTCGGGTGGGGGCCTGAATCGCTACCGCTCTTTGTCTCAAGGGGCGTTGATGTTGCGTCAAAAAAACCAGGAGTTGACGGCGGAGAATGCCAAGTTGAGGGCAGAAATTGAGGCACTCAAGACAGACGCGAAAGTGATGGAGCGGGCTTTGCGTGAAGAGTTGGGCTACATTCGTCCGGACGAGATGATTTTTTCGTTTGAGGGGGGGCCATGAAGCGCCTTTGGAGGTGGTTTTATAACCTAAAGAGGGCAGGGGCCCTGGGCGTATGGCTGGGGCTTGGGTTAGGTTTTTTCTGGCTTTGGCTGGGGGGATTTGCTCAATCCCCACATTTGTTGGTTGTGGACATTGGGGTGGGTGCCTTGGGGTTATTGGCGATGGGGCTAGCGTTTTCCAGGCGCAAGTTTCAGACCGTTGGTGAATTTCAAGGAGACCTGGAGCTAGGCCTAAGCATTTTAATCAGCAGCTTTCTCTTCGCCGCCGGTTTTAGGCCCGATGGTTTCCCTGCTGTTTTTTTGTGCCTTGCCTGCTGCACGCTGCTTTTTTCCAAACGCAGCGTTGGTTGGCTCTGCGGGGCGGCGATTTTTCTGGATGTGCCTGTCACTCTGTTGGGGCAGGGAGGCAGAAATTGGAAGGGGTTTGTTGCCCACGTTTTTTGGATGGCGCTGTTTGCGGCCTTCTATCATTTGGTGTTGTCGGCAAAGTTTTGGAGCGCCAGGCGGGCTGAAAAGAATGCCATTGAAGCGAGGATGAAGGAGCTCGAAAAGAGAGCGCTTCGGCTTCGACTTTCAGGCGAAACCTATTCTTCGCAGACAGAGTGGCTTCTGGCTTCTGTGCGTGAGGTGGATGGCGCCTTGGAGAATTTGTTGAAGGTGCTGCACTATGCTTTGCGGGCAGACAGTGCCGCTGTCTTTTTGGTTTCAGAAGACAGGCAGAGTTTGTGTTGGCACTTGGGGGCAGGAGACATCCAGCAACACAAGAGGGAGCCGTTTTTGTCCACCGAAGGAGCGTTGAGCGCCGTATTGAAAAAAGAAGCGCCCTTGCATCTCTTTTCAGAAAATGGACTCAAAAGTCTGGGTTATTGCGCGGGGCGCACACATGCCATTCAAGCTTTGCTTGCCACTGCTTTGAAAGGCAAGGAAGGTGTTGTTTCGGGCATTGTGCTTGTGGAACGTGCCAAAGGCGCTCCTTTTCAAGCTGAAGATGAGGTACAGCTTTCGGTGCTTGCGCAAGAAATTCAGCGCGTCATGGATTTAGAGCGGATTATGGTGAATGTCCGACGGAATGCGTCTGAGCGAGACAGGTTTTTCCGTGTGGTGAATGATTTGAATCGCTCAAGTTCTCCCGAGCAGGTTTTGTCGGCAATCATAGAAAGCGCTCGACACATTGCTCCATTGGATTTTTGTGCCATTACTTTGGTGGATGATTCAGAGGGGAAACGTTTTCACAGAATTGCCCGGGTTTCAGGGGGGGATGTTTCTATGGAGCAGAAGGCATTCGAGGACAACGTGGGGCTTGTCGCCAGTGTTGTCCGCTATGGTGTCGCCCTGCCCAGCAAGGACACGCTTCCCTCCGAGAGGCATGTTGTTTTTTGTGAGAACATTCTTTTGGGAAGCATGGGCTCCATCAAAGTTTTTCCTTTGACGGCTGGAGAACGTACCCTGGGAACGCTTGTTGTTGGGAGCAAGAAGAAGCTGGCCATTGAGGCAGATGGGTTGCGCATGTTGGAAGTGGTGGCCATTTCAGCGGCACAAGCTGTTTTGAGGGCACAGTTGTTTGAGCAGATGGAAAAAATGGCGACGATGGATGGGTTGACGGGCCTCTATAACCACAGAACGTTTCAAGTACGTTTGGATGAATTGCTCAGCGCCTCCAAACGTTATGGGCGTCAGTGCTCGTTGATTTTGTTTGATGTAGACCATTTCAAAAGCGTCAATGACAAATATGGGCACCCCATCGGCGATTATGTTTTGAAGAGGATAGGAAAACTTCTGCGCAAGTTGGCGAGAGATTCTGACATTCCCACGCGCTATGGAGGGGAAGAGTTTGCGCTGATTATGCCCGAGACAGACTTGCAAGGGGCACAAGTCATTGCAGAGCGCATCCGAGAGGCGGTGATGGCGGAGATGTTTCAGACGGAACAAGGAATGCTTCGGGTGACGGTGTCACTGGGAGTTGCCACATTTCCAGAATGTGCCAAGGACAAAGCAGCGCTGATTGAAATGGCAGACAAACGCCTCTATATGGCCAAACGCAAGGGGCGAAATTGCATGGTTGCAACGTCCTCCAACAAGGGGGCCTCCTCCAAGTTGTTGCGGGAAAGCACCACCTCAAGTCTTCTGGCTCAATGAAATACAGAGAGCCCAAATACTTCAAACTCAATATGGCTTTTCAGCCTCACCCTCGGTTTTTTTCCAGGTGAGAAAGCCGTCTCTCTCGTGGGCCATGAAGTCTCGTGCAGAGCGAAAATATTGCATGGGCGAATAGAAAAGCAGATTTGACACGCGACTGGTATAGATGCACGCATATTGCTCGACTTGTTCCCCGAAGCGGCTCGTTTCGTTGCCTTCCTTAAAAACCAACCCCCAATATGCGTTGAATCCCTTGTCAATTTCCAGAGCGAGCTGGCGACTCAAGTCATTCGTTTCTCGAAAACGTTGACGAAGGGTTTCCAGTGAGGCCCTTGCTTCCCTGCGAGATTGAACCAAAGTCGGCGTAGGCGTTTCTTTGTCAAGGCGACGCTCAAAAAGGTTGAATGTCGTGCGCATGGAAGAGATTTCTTCGTCCAAATTTTTTCGGAATTGTTCAAGTTCCGACAAAGTCAATATGTCCTCCGCACGCGACGCCAAATAACTCATTTCGTCTTCAAGCTCCTGGACCACCATGCAGGTCCTCCAGAGAGAAGCCTGTTTGGATTTCAAAATGTCGCCATAAATATGGTCTCCGACATAGAGCACCGCATCACCGCCGATTTTGGTCATCCGCTCAAAGTCGGAGAGGTTTCCACGTTGATATATTTTCCCACGCTCAAGGGAGGAGACGGTTTCAAGGAGGGGATTTTCAGGCTCTACTTCTTCAAAAGGGGCATTTCCGGAGAAGAAAAGGGGTTTGCAGGCGTCGGTAATAATGAAGTCAAAATAATTTTTCCAAGAGGGATATTCAGGGATGGCATTATCGAGCAAATAACTCATGACAGCTTGTGTGTAGCCATGCGCAGAGTTGGTCAGCAAAAAGAGTTTTTTCCCCCCGGAGCGAAGCTTGTGCAATGTGGGCCCCAGCTCCTTGTCTTTATAAATATAGTGCTCCATATTTTGGAGGATGATTTCTTTGAGCGAGCCATCCCGGTGGATGCCATCAATGGCATCTCGAATGTCCGAGCAAAGTTGGGCATAGTCCACGGATTGTTTTTGCCGCACCTCAAGCATTTCAATAATGTCGGCAAACATGCAGGCTTCGGGGAGAGAAAACAGCGTATCAATCCAACTATAGGAGGGGTTGAACGGGCGTATTCTCTCGTCTCTATAGAGGCGTTTATATTCCTTGCTGTCCAGAGGCGTACGTCCATGCATGGCTCGACCGACATGGCCGAAGCGATCCATTTTGACGAGATTGCCATGGGCTTTGTCCATGCAGAGCCCGCGGATTGCAAAATGCGGATCATAGGGGATGTGCAGAATCTCTGCTGGGTACCCATAGTTGCCCACCAGCTTTTTCAGGCTGAGCTCAAAGGAGATTTGTTCAATTCTCCGTTGGTGATAGATGGCAAGGGTATAATCCATGTCGAAACCAATCAGCTCAATGGTTGACATGCGCAGGTTTCGATTGACGAAAACTTGCCGTGCTCGCTCAACTTGAGCCAAAGTCCCCTGAGTTGCTGTGTTGTCCCCTGAAATGTTTTCGGCCAGCAGTTTTCTGGCCTGCTCTTGGATTTTTTGTGTGAGGCTGCGGTCAATCGGCCCGTTGACACTTCCGTGTAAGAGTTTCAATCTGATGTATTCCTCAGTGACAAGACGTCAGCCAGCAAAGTTTTGCTGATTGTTTCCAGGTTGAATGAAGACAGGCTAAAGGAGGACAAGTCTGACTGGCAATATTCTAAAAAGCTTGGGTGTGCAATGCATGAAACCAGGAAAATAAATGTCTACGTTGTGGAAGATTCGCCACAACTTCTCAAAGGACTGACAAAAGCCATCAGCAGTTGGCCGGAGATGCAGTGTGTGGGGTTTGCAATGCATTCAGAAACGGCGTTGGAAGAAATTCTTCAACGTGACATCGACGTTGTGTTGATGGATTTGGAGTTGCCGGGGAGGGATGGTGTTGCGTTGACGCGGGAATTAAAACAGAGGAAATTGCCTCTGGAAGTCCTTGTCCTGACAACTTTTGACGAGGAGGAGCGTGTTTTTGAAGCGATGAAGGCAGGGGCTTTGGGCTATTTGGTAAAGCGTGTAGGCCTAGAAAAGGTGAGGCGTGCAGTCATAGAGGTTTTCAATGGGGGTGTTGTTATTGAAGCCCTCATTGCCCGTCGTTTTTGGAACTATTTCAGCTCCGTTCAGGCTTCGGTGGATTCTGTTCAAAACCCCTGGGAGCTCAGCTCAGAAGAGTTAGACGTATTAGGACTCATATCCAAAGGTTTGTCCAATGCGGAAATTGGAAGTGTCTTGCAGATTCAGTCTCGGACAGTCCGTACGCACCTTGGCCACATTTATAAAAAAATGGGTGTTCATTCTCATGTAGATGCTGTTGTCTTGGCGCTCCGAACAGGAGCAATTCAGCTTTAGAAAGGTTTGCTATGGTGCGTGCACGGTTTTCTTCTGCTCTAAAAAAGCTGTCCAAGCGTGTTGTTGAAAAAACATTGCCCAATGGTTTGAAGGTACGTCTCTATCCGGATTCAACCATCCCCGTATTCAGCTACCAAACGTTTTTCAATGTGGGCTCGCGCAACGAGCGCCCTGGAATAACGGGCATCAGCCACTTGTTTGAGCACATGATGTTCAACGGCTCAAAAAAATTTGGGCCTGGCCAATTTGACAAGAAACTGGAGTCACAAGGCGGGCACAGCAACGCCTATACGTCGTTTGACATGACGGTTTATTATGACAACGCAGCCTCAGAGGCGCTGGAGACCGTCATCGACTTAGAGTCCGACAGAATGCGTTCATTGCTGATAACGAACAAGACGCTTGAGACGGAGAGACAGGTGGTTTTGGAGGAGCGCAGCATGCGTGTGGACAACGACATCATGGGGATGATGGACGAGGAGTTGTCGGCATTGGTTTGGAAAGCCCACCCCTACCGTTGGCCTATTATTGGCTATGCCGGAGACATTGCCGCCATCTCCAGAGAGGACTGTCTGGATTTTTTCCGCACCTACTATGCTCCCAACAATGCGACTTTGTTTGTTGCCGGAGACATTGACGTTGAAGCAACGTTTCGTTTGCTCAAAAAATACTATGGAAAAATTCCCTCCGGTCCGCCTTTGCCGCCGGTTGTCGATGCAGAGCCGCCGCAGAGGGGAGAGCGTCGGGCGGAGATTCACTTTCCGGCACAAGCCCCCTATGTCATGGTTGCGTGGCGTGGGCCGCAAGTCACCCATGAAGACAATTTGGTTTTGGATGTGTTGCAGTTTGTCCTGGGGGTGGGGCATTCCAGTCGACTCGTGCGCAGCCTGGTATTCGAAAAAGAAGTGGCGGTTTCGGTTTCCGTGCATTGGGCATGGCGGATAAATCCAGGGAGTTTTGTGGTGGCGATGGAACTTCGTCCAGGTGTTTCTCCCAAGGAGGCGGAGCGCATGCTCTATGAAGAGGTGGATTCGGTATTGCAAAACGGCATTCAGAAGAAGGAGCTTGAGAAGGCGGTGAACAACTTGTCCATCCAAGTATTGGAGAGTTTTTCAACCTACCAGGGTTGTGCGCAGTCTCTGGGTTGTTATGAGATGTATTGGGGCTCCTGGAGGGAGGGGATGAAGTTGTTGTCGCGTTATGCTGCCATTGGCCAACAAGCCGTCCAGGAATGTGCGCAGCGCTATTTGAAAGCAGAGCTTCGGAATGTGGTGACTTTGCTTCCAACCGAGCAGGGAGAAATATGAAACCGTCTTCAAAATTGTTGCCCATTCGCTTGCCGGCGGTTGAGAAACTGAACCTGGGAAATGGGCTACCCGTCCGGGTGATGAAGCGAGGCTTGGTGCCTTTGACGTCCGTACGTTTGGTCATTCGTCTAGGGAGTGGGGTTTGTCCCCCGGGGAAGTCAGGCATAGGGGGTTTAATGTGGCAGTTGTTAAGGCGGGGGACAAAACATAAAACGGCGCAGGAGTTGATGGAGTTAATAGAAACTCTAGGGGTAGACTTAGAGATGGGGGCAAGGGCGGACTGTTCTGTTGTTAGTGCTGCTTTTCCGACGCCTTTTTTGGGGGATTTTTTGGCTTTGTTGACAGAAATGTTGTGCGAGCCTGCGTTGAACGAAGAAGAGTTTGAGCGCCTTCGAAAGCGCACCATGGCGCGCCTGGTGAATGACTTGGATGATCCGGCGACACTCATTTCCAGAGCATGGGCACGTGGTTTTTGGGGCACACACCCCTATGGATTTAACCCCTCAGGTTCCTGCAAGGACTTGGCCAATATTTGTCGCCAAGACGTCGAGGAATACTACCGCAGGCAGGTTGGGCCCAAAATTTCCCGTCTCTATATTGCGGGAGATGTTTCCACGAAGGAGGTTTTGGCCCTTTGCGAAAAAACTTTGGGCACATGGGTGCAGGGCCCTGAAACGCCACAGCAGATGCCCCCGTTTGAGTGGCGGCCGCAGGGGGATGGTGTTTTGTTGGCGCACAAACCTGAGCAGACGCAAGTCCAATTTCGACTTGGGGCCAAGGGCATTCCCAAGGGGCACCCTGCGGTTTTTCCTTTGGCGGTTGTTGGGACATTGTTAGGAGGTATGTTTACTTCCAGACTGGTAAATGCGGTACGTGTCAAGCGAGGTTTATCCTACCATGCAGGTTGTTATTGGGACCAGAAGGCGGTAGCAGGGGCTTTTGTAGCCAGCTCCTTCACGAAGCCGGAGACGGCAGAAGCGCTTGCGGAGGTTGTTTTGAGCGAAATAGAGACGCTTCAGAAGAAGGGGCCGACGCCCAGCGAGTTGGCCGCGGTGAAGCAATATTTATGTGGTTGTTTTCCGATGGCGATACAAACCAACGATGCTTTTTTGGCCAGTTTGGCGGACATAGAGCTTCATGGTTTGCCTGAAAATTGGATAGGGCAATACCGCGACAATGTGCTTGCCGTCGACATGAAGCAGGCGCGCGCGGCGGCCAGGGACTATTTGGCGACGGACAACAGGCTTTTGGTTTTTTCTGGGGATGCCGACGCGCTTGCCCCTCGACTGGCCCGCTTTGGCCCCATCCGGAGGATGGAGCTTTCAGAAATCAGCTGAGAAGGGGGTGGGCCTATAGGGTGGCAGCGGGGACTCTCTTGGCCTTGTTTCGGAAGGCGATGAAGAATTCCACGAGATGTTTGGAAGCTTCGTCTGCACCGGCGCAGGCAGAGAAGTCATCCATGACGAGAATGCCGCCGCAGGACTCGCAAGAGGCATAGGCGAGGGCGTGTTGAGGATTCTCAACGACAACCAAGTCCACCAGACACTCCGGACATTGGCCGGAAAGCATCTCCAAATTAACTTTCCCCCCCAGGGAGTCCAAACCAGGTAGGTTGTTTTGCAGCAGCAGCCGATTTAAGTCGGAGATGTCCGTCCAAATGCTCCCGCACTCCCCACAGCGTGACAAGCTTTGCTCATCGGATTCAAGGGTGCCCATTTCAACACCACAACTGGGGCAATTCATCTTCTTATGCGTCTCCTTCAAATGTTGTTCCACCACAATGCTACGACTTGGAGCAGGCTTTGCGCAACCCGGAAGCGTTTGAGGCCTGTGAAGACGAATGCTCAACGCAAATGTTTTCCGAAATAGGGCTTGGCTCGTTGCCTCATTCGCCCGCAATAAGCATCATCTTCTGAAAAAACCTGGGCATTGCGAGTGGTATTCAGAGGCCCTGGAGCCGTTTTGTTGGAGTCCTATACATTCTTTTCCCTCTCGGCGCTTTGTGCCGTCCTCTCTTTCAGGGGAGGGGAATGGGGGGCAAACGTATACGTTTGAGCAGGATACACTTTGGCATCCGTGGGTTATGCGGATTGTATAGGAATAGGTTCTTCAACCCCCCCCCATGGCCTTGTAAGCCATTAGCTTACATCTGTTCTTTGGACTTTTATCCAAAAATGAGATGTAGGATATCACC